>JBBRUO010000245.1:0-8281 GCA_038247725.1 Gemmatales bacterium | reverse complement strand
CTGGTTCGCAGGTCACGAACGCTGTATTCGGCAAGGGAGTCCGCACTCTCCGAGCGGTGCGGACCCGCACTCGGAGAGTGCGGACTCCCTTCGATTCAGTGGGTCGGCTCCGCGCCGGGCGGCGGGGTACCTTTCCCGGCCTTCACGTACTCGGCGCGGCGGGCGGCGTACTCGGCGGCCGAGAGCGCGTCCAACACTTCCCCCTCCTTCGCCTCGACGTGCTGGCGGAACAACACCCGCAGGAACGGCACGCACCACCCGCACCCGGTGCCGGCCCCGCCGCACTGCGACAGTTGGCTGGCCACCTTCGGCGACGTGCGGGCGGCGAAGTTCAGCAGCTTCCGCTTACTCACCCGGAAGCACAGGCAGACGGGGTCGTCTAATTCCATCGCGGCTCCGGCGAATACGCTGGTAGTGGTGCCCGATCCGGCGACGCCGGTCATTCTAAGGAGGAACCCCCGTGGATCGTCCGGTACTGCTGTGCGGGCTGGGACGGGTGGGAGGCCGGGTGCTGGAATCCTTGCAGGCGCTCGGCGCGACGGTGACGGTGGTGGACTGGCACGCCAGTAGCGCCGACCCGAAGCTGGCCGGGGTAACGGTGGTGACGGGGGACTGCAAGAACGCCGACGTGCTGGAACGGGCCGGGGTGCGGACCGCCGGGGCGGTGGTCGTCGTCACCAGCGACGACCTGTGCAACGTGTCCACGGCGATGCTCGTGCGGCGAATGAACCCGACTTGCCGCATCGCCGTGCGGATGTTCAACCAGAACCTGATCCCCCGCCTGGGGGCCGCCGTCAAGAACGTGGTCGGCCTCAGCGTGTCGGCCCTCACCGCCCCGCTCATGGCCCTCACCGCCGTCTCCGGGGACTCGCTGGCCGCGTTCGACGTGTCCGGGGTGCCGCAACAGTTGCTCGAACTGACCGTCGCCGCCGATTCCCCGCACCTCGGCGAGCGGGTCTCGGCCGTCGCGGCGCAGCGAAACCTGATGGTGGTGTCCCACCGGCCGGTGGGGACATCGCCCCGGCTGCTGTCCGACGTGGACGGGAACGCGGTGCTGGCCGTCGGCGACCGGCTGGTCGTGTGCGGGCAGCCGGCGGCGGTCGAACGGCTGACGCACCCCGAACAGCCGGTGGCGGTCCAGTGGGCGAGCGGGGTGCGGCGGATCCTCCGCACGGTCCGGCACACCGTCGCCGCCATCGACCTGCCGCTGAAGGTTGTCGCCACGACTCTACTGCTGGTCCTGGCGGGCAGCACGCTGGTGTTCCGCCACGGCGTCGGCACCACGTGGTTCGACGGCTTCTACCAGACCGTCTCGATCATGGCGACCGGCAGCGACCTGCACGGCGAGGACAAGCCGGACTGGGTGCGGGGGTTCCTCGGCGGGCTGAAGCTGGCCGGCGCGGTGCTGCTGGCCGGGTTCACCGCCGTGTTCACCAACTACCTGATCCGCGCCAAACTCGGCGGCGTGTTGGAGTCCCGCAAGATCCCCGACGGCGGGCACGTCCTGGTGTGCGGGCTGGGGAACGTCGGTTTCCGTTGCGTGCAGGAACTGTTGCGGCTCGGCCATCAGGTGGTGGCCATCGACAAGGACGCCGGCACCCCGTTCGCCGACACCGTGCGGCGGATGGGGGCGGCGGTGATCGTCGGCGACGCCACCGTGCCGGAGGTGCTGAAACAGGCGCGGGCCGGGACCGCGCGGGCGGTGCTGGCGGTGGCGTCGAACGAGCTGGCGAATCTGGAGATCGCCCTACTCGTCCGCGAGTTGAACCCGGAGCAGCGGGTGGTGGTGCGGCTGACCGACCCGGACTTCGCGCAGGCCGCCCGCGAGTCCGCCAACCTGCGGTACGCCGTCTCCCCGCCGCAGTTGGCCGCCCCGGTGTTCGCCGCCGCCGTGTTCGGCGACCGGGTGCTGTCCCTGGCCCGCGTCGGCCCCCACACGGTGGCCGTGGTGGAACTGGTCATCGAGCCGGACGAGGTCGCCGTTCTCGACAAGACGATCCACGAGCTGATGGTCGATTACCGGTTCCTGCCGCTGGGGGTCAGCGGGCAGCCGCCGTTCGCCGATGCCGGCATCGCCACCGGCTACCGGCTGAAGGAGGGGGACCGGCTGACCGTGGCGATGGACCTGGCCGACCTGCCGCGGCTGGTCCGCCGGGAGGAGCCGCCGAAGGAGTGGGCGGTGTTCGTGGACGAGGTGCCGCTGACGGCCGGGGGGGAACTGCTGCCGCTCGTCCGCACCTGTAGCGGCTGCACCCAGGAGGAGGCGGAGGAGCGAGTGAAGTCGGTCCCGTTTCAGTTGGCTGGCGCGCTGAGTCGGGGGCAGGCGGAGGAGCTGGCGGCGCGGCTCAACCGCGAGCGGGTGCGGTCGCGGGTGGTGAATGATGCCCCCCCGACGGCGTGACGGCCGACCGCCTCACCGCGCGGCCCGCGCCGCCCAGAAGGCGGTCCACGCCGACCACTCCACCCGGTCGTCCGCGTCCGGAATCGGCACGGCGGCCATCGCCCGAAAGCCGACGGCGGCCGTGTCCCATGCGTCTCGCTGGGCCGCCGTCAGTTCCGTCGTGAACCCCGGCTCGGTGACATCGCCAGTAACCACCCCGTCGCGGTGGGTGAAGGTGAACACCGCCGGCCGGTTCGGGAACTCGCCGGCGACGACCTCGACCGACACGCTTTGCAGGCCGAGGTGGGCGCGGCCGGCGGCCACCGTCAGCCGCTCCCACCCGTCCGCCCGCTGCTGCAGCGGCACCAGCTCCCGTTCGACGAACGCTTTCACCGCGCCCTCGACGTGGTGCAGCCCGTCCAGGGGCTTGCCCCCCTTCGCCGGCTCCCCCGTCCACGCCGCGTGCCGCACGGCGGCGCGGAGTTTCTTGTACAGCGCGGGGACCGTGCCGGAGTGGAACCCCGGCCGCAGCAGCCCGCGCATCGTCTCCCCGTGGTGGCCGAGCGGGACGGGGTGAAGGCGGCGGGGGCGGTTGGCCGCGTACAGTCGCCAGTTCTCCTTCAGCTCCCAGGCGATGAACCCGAACACGCCGGGGATGCCGCCGACGACGACGGTGAGCAGGCCGAACGCCTTGTCGTAGCTCATCTGGAGGGCGGTGGCGACGGTCGGGGCGAGGGTCGGGATGAGCGGGAGCAGCAGCTTGTGCGACACCGTCACCACCGGGAAGTGCTTCACCGGGTTGATCTGCGGCTCGATGAATAGGTAGATGACGAACCGCAGGACGTAGGCGACGGGGAACCAGACGAGGCTGGCCGCCACCTTCAGCACCAGCGACGGCTTCGACTGGCCGCCGCGGAACCGCAGCCACTCGTCCACCACGTACAGCATCCGGTCGAGGGCGGCGAGCAGCTCGCGGAACACCCACACCACCCACGCGAACAGGTTCGGCAGCAGGTTCACCCGCACCCGCCGCCACGTGTCGGACAGCACCTCCTCGGTCTCCTCGGTGAACCACCGGCCGACCCACGAGTTGACGAACAGGGCGACGATGGCGAACGCGAACCCGGAGAAGCGGAGGACGCGGCCGGGACTCGCGCCGAACAGCCACAGGAACACCGCCGCCCCGCCGCCGCACACGATCGCCAGCCCCAGCCGCCGGGCCACCCACCGGTACGTCGGGTGCCGGCGGAACGCCACCGCCGTCGCCGACCGCCACACGGTGAACGGCAGACTGACCACCCACACCACCAGCCGCCAGACCAGTGTGACCCCGCGCCAGACGGCGGCGCGGAACGGGGGCGAGTGGATCAGCCCGAGGGCGACGACGGCGAGGACGCCGACGGCGATCAGGGACGCGGGGCCGACGGTGATGCCGTGGCCCGCCGCCGGGGCGACGAACGCCTCCCCGCCGCCCCCCTCGACGGGGACCAGCTCCTCGTCCCGGTGTCGGACCAGCGAGCGGATGAACCCGTACAGCGCGGCCAGCTCGTGGGCGATGTATTTGGCGAACTCGACGGTCAGGAACGCGGCGATGACGGGGCCGAGCAGGTACAGGCACGCCGCCCGGCCGGTGCGGGTGCCGAACGCCAAAGCGCTGCCCCGCTGGATGGTCCGCAGGTACACCTCGCCGCGGACGTACACGCCGTCCAGTTGGCGGTCCAACTCGGCGTCCGCGCGGAGCAGCGCGTCCCCGCCGAGCAGTTCGACCGGCCCGCTCAGGTCGCGGAGCTTCAGCCCGTTGCGGGCGACGGCGTCGCGGAGGTGGCCGAGGCGGATCTGCCCCCGCGCGCACGCGATGTCGAGCAACTCCTGCACCACCTTGTCCCGCGCCACCGCCTCCGGCGGGTTGGCCGGGACGAACCCGACCCGGTCGAACACCGCCAGCATCTTCGACCCGATCTCGCCCCGGACGGTCGTCTCGACCACCTCGATTTCGTCGTGCAGCAGTTCGCCGAGGGCGAGTCGGTTGGCCTCCGGCAGCGGGGTGTTCGTCAGGTGTCGTTCCACCCGCTTCAGGTGCAGCAGTAGGATCACCTGCCGGCCGAGGGTCAGCTTCCGCAGGAGCGGCCGCCGGCCCAGGCCGCGCAGCCACCCCCCCGGATCGACGGCGTACACGTCGCGTTCCAGATCGACGGCCACCTTTTGCAAGTCGTACAGGGCCTTCGCGCCGGCCGGCCACGCGCCGAGGGCCGCCGGCAGCAGGAGCGGTTGGAGGGCTGTCGCCCAGCGGTCGCGGGTGTCGGCGCTCCAGTTCAGGACCCGCCCCAGCCGGGGGACGAGGTGGTCCGTGACGGACTCGCGGGCGGCCTTGTAGTGCCGCGCCGCGCCGGTGCCCGACGCCAGCGCCGCCTTCTCCCGAAGGATGGCCGCCCGCGCGTCGTTGTGGACGGCCGCCGCGCGGTCGGCGCGGGCCGCGTACCGGTCCGCCAAGTGGGGCCGCTCGCGGGGTTTCGCCGCCTCCGGCGGGACGTGCGTCAGCGGGACATCGCGGGGGTCCGCCGCCCCCGCCGGGCGGGTCTCGGCGAACAGCGCGAGGACGTCCACGTCCGCCCCGAGGACGGCCAGCACCGCGCGCCGGTCGGCGGTCGGGAAGACGGCGGTCAGGGCGGACGGGCGGAAGCAGAAGGTGCGAGCGAACAGCGCGGCGAACGCGGCGTACAGTTCCTCGCCGCTCGGCGCGTCCGGCACCCGGTGTTCGGCCGTCAGCAGGAACTCGGCGTCGCGGCGGAGGACGGGGCCGAGTTTCTCCCACCGGGCTTCGACCCCGCCTTCCCCGACCGCCCCCCGGCACCGCTCCTCCACCGTGGTCGCGAACAGGTACTCCCAGTAGTGGCGGAGGATGTCGCCCGGCGGGTCGTCGGCGATCAGCCGGTCGTGCGGGTCGGACAGCAGCACCAACTCGGCGTCGTGCCCGGCCGTTGCCGCCGTGGGCAGTAAGTCTTCATCGGCGGCCCACTGGCGGTCCACCCGAACGGCCGCGTCGGGGTGGGCGGGCTGCCGGCCGCCCCGCTCGACCAACTCCCGCACGACCCGCCGCCGGTGCCGCTCCCGGACCAGGCGCACCGCCGGGTTCACCGCGCGGAGGGGGGCTTCGATCAGCGTCGCGACGTCCACGGGAATCTCCGGCCGGCAGGGGGATGCCTTTGTTCTTCGGAGTCGGGCCGGCGGCGGCAACCCGAACTGATCCCGATACAATCGGCCGGACGACCCGTGCCGGCCGTGAGGGAACGGTGATGCTGGCCGAATACCGCGACCTGTTGCTGCTGATGGCCGCCGTCGGGGCGGCGTGCGCCGTGCCGGGGGTGTTCCTCGTGCTGCGGCGGACGGCGATGGTGGCCGACGCCATCAGTCACGTCCTGCTGTTCGGCATCGTGGCGACGTTCCTGGTCGTCCGGGACGCGGACTCGCCGTGGCTGTACGTCGGGGCGGCGGCCAGCGGGGTGCTGACGGTGGCCCTGGTGGAAGCCCTCCAGCGGACGAAGCGGCTGAAGGCGGACGCCGCCATCGGGCTGGTGTTCCCGCTGCTGTTCAGCGTCGGCGCGCTGCTGGCCACCCTGTACATGCGGAACACGCACCTGGACGTGGACCGCGTGTTGCTCGGCAACCCGACCGTCTCCCCGTTCGACCGACTCGTCGTGTTCGGCGTCGATCTGGGGCCGCGGTCGCTGGCGGTGCTGCTCGGCCTGTTCGCCCTGAACGCCGGACTGGTGGCGGCCTTCTACAAGGAGTTGAAGCTGTCCACGTTCGACGCCGCCCTCGCCGCGACGCTCGGCTTCCTGCCCGGCCTACTGCACTACGGCCTGATGACGATGGTGTCCGTCACGGCGGTGGCCGCCTTCGACGCGGTCGGCCCGGTGGTGGTGGTCGCGCTGTTCGTGGTGCCGGCGGCGACGGCGTACCTGCTGACGGATCGGCTGGCGGTGCTGCTGCCGCTGTCGGTGGTCTTCGCCGTGGCGTCGGCGGTCGCCGGCACCTTGCTGGCCATCGCCGCGAACGCGAACGTGGCCGGCGCGGTGGCGACCTTGCTGGGTGGGGTGTTCGCCGTGGCGTTCGTCGTCGCCCCTCACCGGGGGTTGCTGGCGCACGAACTGCGGCGGATCCGCCAGCGACGGGCGTTTCACGAGACGATGCTGGCGATCCACCTGTACCAGCACGAGGGGACGCCGGTGGAGGTGGAGGAGTCGCGGGACGACGGGTTGCACCGGCACCTGCACTGGCTGCCGGGGGAGGTGAAGGCGGTGACGGCGCGGGCCGAGCGGAACGGCCTCGTCACCCGCGCCGGCCCGCTGTGGAAGCTCACCCCCGCCGGCCGTGACCTGGCGGCCGCCACCTTCGGGCAGTGAGATCTGGTCGGGTGGCCGACTCTCTCCGAGAGTCGGTCTGAAACACAGTCGCTCTCGGAGCGCGGCCCACCCTAATCGTTCCCTTCACCGCCGACTCGCTTCGGCATCAGTTTGCGGGCCTGCCGCACCATGCCGGTGAACTCGGCCCGATGCCCGCCGGGGTCGTTGTCGAGGTTCTCGCTCGCCGATTTCAGCACGCGGTCGATGTCCGCCTGCCCCTTGAATTGCGAGTCGCGGAGGAGCATCCCGAACTCCGTCACGGCCGCCGCGAACCGGAAGTCCGTACTCACCGGTTGGCCGAACATCTTCGCCGGCAGCGGTTGCGACAGTTCGAGGCTCTTTTCGTCTTCCGGGTGCTTGTACCGCATCTTCACCGTCAGCCAGTCGCCGGCCTTGTCCGCCGCCACCGGCTTTCCGCTCGGCCCGTAAAGCGGCTGGTCCGGCTTCGGCGCGTCCAGTTCGACCCCCACCGGCACCACCTCGTAAAAGGCGGTGACGGTGTGGCCGCTGCCCATGTCGCCGGCGTCCTTGGCGTCGTTCTTGAAGTCCTCGTTCTTGAGCAGACGGTTCTCGTACCCGATGAGCCGGTACGCCGACACCTGCGCCGGGTTGAAGTGGACTTGCAGCTTCACGTCCTTCGCCACCGTCGCCAGCGCCGCGCCCTGTTGGACGAACACCTTGTACGCTTCGGACTCGGAGTCGATGTAGGCGTAGTGGCCGTTGCCGTGATTCGCCAGCTTTTCGAGGGTGCCGTCCTTCAGGTTGCCCATGCCGAAGCCCAGCACGGTGAGGAACACGTTCCCCTTCCGCTCCCGCTCGATCAGCCGCACCATCTCGCCCTCGCTGGTGGTGCCGATGTTGAAGTCGCCGTCGGTGCAGAGGATGACGCGGTTCACCCCGCCGCCGAGGAAGTTCGCGCGGGCCTGCTCGTAGGCGAGTTGGATGCCGCTGCCGCCGTTCGTCCCGCCGCCGGCGTGCAGGGCGTTCACCACGCTGCGGATGCGGGGCTTGTGGTCGCCGCTCGTCGGCCGCAGTTTCACCGCCGTGTCGCCGGCGTAGGTGACGACGCTCACCGTGTCCTTCGCCGTCATCTGGTCGATGAGCAGGTTCAGTGACTTCTTCACCAGCGGCAGTTTGTTCGGATCTTGACCCATCGATCCGGACACGTCGATCAGGAAGACCAAGTTCCGCGGCGGCATCGCCGACGGGTCGAGGGTCTTCGCCCGCACCCCGATTCGCGCCAGGTGGTGCTTCGGTTGCCACGGGCACGGGGCGATGTCGGCGGTCAGTGACACCGGGTCGTCACCGGCCGGGGTGGGGTAGCTGTACGGGAAATAGTTGACCAACTCGGCGATCCGTACCGCGTCCTTCGGCGGCAGTTTCCCCTCGTTCAGGAATCGGCGGAGGTTGCTGTATGACGCGGTGTTCACGTCCGTCGAGAACGTGGACACCGGCTCGGCCGCGACCCACTGGTACGGGTTGTCGTCGAAGTGCGCGT
>JBBRUO010000244.1:0-8288 GCA_038247725.1 Gemmatales bacterium | reverse complement strand
GTAGCGTTTCCAAGTCGAGTAATGATTCGTCGATGACAACTGGTTTCAACTTCGCCGCCGCGTGCATCTTGTTCTGCGGGTTCGCCTTCAGGTCGCGAGCGGTCGGTTGCTCGACGTACTGGATGCGGTCGAACGCTTCAGTTGATGCCGCCTTCACGCGGTTCAGCACTTCGAGCAGGTATTCGACGTTCTGGCACCGCTCGTTGAAGTCCAGGGAGAACTGGAACGCGCGGCCGGGGGCCGTCTCCACTGCCATCGCGTTGACACCGAGGACGCGGGCCACGTCCCATCCGGCGTTGTCGCCGTTCAGCTTGATCTTCAAGTGCGTCAGGCCGTCGCGGGTGATCCACTCGCCGAGGGTTTCCGGCAACCCGTCCCCGACGGGTTGCGTCACCTCCGCCGGCGTCAGCGGGTCGAGCGCCCCGACGAGGTGGTACAGCGGCAGTTCCGGCTGCGGGTCGCGGGCGATGAACTGGTGTAGTTTGTCGCCGCGAAACTCTTCGCCGAGGTAGTCGCCGAGGTCGTCGTCGAAGAACGGTGGTCCGTAGGTGTGATAGCAGTTCAGCCCGTGAACCTTGCCGTAGGCGTCGTGCAGCGCGGCATCGAAGGCGGACGTGACGACGAGAGTGGCGAGGAATGGCATCTCGGCCCGTTCCGCCCAGGACACGAGAAGTGGTTCGAGGCCGTGTGTTAGTTGAATCGGGTGGCAATACCCGGTCGATTCCTTGCGGTACGCAGTACCGATGACTTCAGCAGTCTCCTTCATCTTTTCAAGCGTCTCGTCGTACTTCAGCGTCTTGCTCGGCCACGCCCACACGTTGCCCAGCGGCATGGAGCCGAACCCGGTGGCGACCTTGCCGGCCACGGTTTCCACCGTCATCGTCACGTTCAGGATCGTGACTTTGTCCAGCGCCACGCCGCCGAACTTGATCGGCGTGCGGTAGGCGAAGTCCTCGAACGTGAAGGCCACGTCCTTCACGCAGATGTCGGTCGGAAGCATGGCAACCCCTTTGGCTTGTAGAACGAAGGCATGATACCAGATTGGCAACTGCCGCCCGGCGTGGACCGCGGCCTCCACGATTACATGAACTCGGCCGAGATGGTCGCCGGGTATGGGGCGATGATGGCCGCGTCCCCGCTGGCGGAACTGGACGTGCGGTTTTGCGCGAAGTGGTTCGCCCCGCCGGGGCGCGTGATCGATTTAGGCTGCGGCACCGGCCGATTGGCGAAGCCGATGACCGAGTTGGGCCACGAGTACGTCGGCGGGGACTTGAGCGAGGAGATGTTGTCTCGGGTTCCCCCCTCCCCTGGCGGGAGGGGGGTTAGGGGGGAGGGGGGAACCAGCGAAGACACAACCCCCCTCCTCCAGGGGAGAGTGGGACAAAGCACCTTCCACCCCGGCAACCTCGTCGAACTCACCACGCTTCCGGCCGGGCCGTTCGACTATGCCGCGTGCCTGTTCAGCACTCTCGGCATGATCGTCGGCGACCAGAACCGCCGCACCGCCGTGGCGAACGTCTTGCAAATGCTCAAACCCGGCGGGGTGTTCGTGTTGCACGTCCACAACCGATACTTCCGCGAACTCGGTTTCAAGGGCCTCCGCACCGGTGACATAACCATGCCGCAGGCTTACGGCGGGGCACCGCTGACGCTGCACCACTTCGGTCGGCGGGAGGCGGTCGGGCTGCTGACGGCGGCGGGGTTCCGAATTCGGGAAGTGCGGCCGGTCGGCGCGACGGGCGAACTGGATCGCCCGTGGCTGTTCCCCACACGCCGGGCGTATGGGTATCTGATCGCGGCGGAACGTGCCTGGCCCGCGCGATCAGACAGACCTTGATCGGTCGGGCGGGAGCCTCGGGCTGGTTTCTTCGGGCTGCCGCTCGCACCTGGTCGAACGGCCGCTCACCAGTCTTCGCCCAACACCTCGCCGCCGGCGCGGGTGACGGCGGCCTTCAGCGTCTTCTCGCTCACCTTCTTCGTGATGCTCCGCACGGAGCCGTCGAAGAGGCCGATGTCGCAGCGGCCGCCCTTGAAGTGCAGCAACTTGCCGACTTCTTTCTCCGGGTCGAATTCCAACTCGTCGGGCTTCGTCCACGGCACGGCGGTGGCGGCGGTGACGATGGCGACGGTGTTGGACGTGCCGTCGGTGATGTCGATGAGCTTGAGCCGTCCGGTCGGGTCCCACCCGGCCGCGTTGCCGGTGAACACGCGGTAGCGGGTCGTCTTGTCCTCGGCCTTGTCACCGCTGTTCAGGAACACTGCCGGCATCGGGTTGTCCTTGAACACCTTCATGTTGTGGGCGCTGTCCCACGGCTCGTCCAGTTTGAACTTCTTGTAGAGCCCCTCTTGCTCGACGAACGGCAGAGCCATCACCCGCCAGCTCAGCGTCGGCTTGCCCTTCTTGTCCACCAGGTACGACGGGCAGAGGGTGCCGAACGAGGACTCGTAGTTGTGGATGAATAGGCCGAGCTGCTTCAAGTTGTTCTGATCGTGGACGTTGCTGGTCATGCTGCCGGAGGCGACGAATTCGACGAATGACCCGTAGGGCAGGTCCACTGGGACGGTGAGCGTGGCGGTGGTGGTGCGATCGTCTACGGTCAACTTTCCGGACTTCAGCACGTCACCCGCCACTTTCAGCAGCGGGCGAAGTGCCTTCACGTCGTCGCCGTCGTCCTCGGCCTGCTTCAGTTCCTTCTCGGCCCCGTCGAGGCCGACTTTGGCCAGCCCACGGAGAATGTCGAGGGACTTTTCCACCTCGCCGGCCATGCGCTTGTTCGCGCTGCGAACGGCCACCGACAACCGCAATTCCTTCGCGGTCAGTCTGCCCACCAGGGACATCGTCTCGGACTTGGCGATGGGCAGGAACGCCCGCATCTGTGGCGGGAAGTTGTCGTCATCGCGGCGGATCTCGTCGGGCAGGTTGGCGAAATTCAGCCCTCCGACGAGGGTCGCGCCGGCGGCCTGTTTGAACAGCGACGTGTGCGGCCCGGCGGCGCGGTTCGGGTCCGCCTTCGGGTCGTCCTTCAACCCCAGACCGAACACCAGCCGCTTGTCGTCGGACAGGTCGGCGAAAATCGCCTCGCCGCCGCCATTGGGCGTGACGCGGATGACATTGTCCTTGTTCTCGTACTTGCCGGTTTTCGCTCCGGGGGTGTTCTCGAGAAGTGCGACGAGGGTCTTCCGGTCGTAGGCCTTGGTCGTGGTGATGATGACGACCAACCGTGAGGAGTCCTGCGGCTGTTTCAACTCCGGCGTGTAGACGGTTGCCGTCGCCAAGTCTTCGAGTTTCAGCCCGGTCAGGTCCGTCAGGTCTTTCAGCTCCTTGTCGAGTGCCGGCAGCTTCAGCTTGCGGAAGGTGTCGCCGAGAGGGGACTTCCACAGCTGGGTGAACTCGACGTAGCCGAACGCGGCGGCGTCGGTCGGGACGTATTGCAGGCCGACGGGCAGTTGGGCCGCCGGTTCGGCCGCCGCCGGTTGCTGCGGCGGCGTCAGCAGCGCCGCGACCACGGCCGCCACGGTCATCCCGACCCCCGCCCCCCACGCCAGTTGCATTCGCGACAAGACGGACATGTGCCTGCCCTCCGGAAGTGGACCACACCACCCAGACGCCGCCGGCCCGCAGACGTTTCACCGCAGCGGGACCGGTCGGGGTATTTTGGCCGAACGGGGTGGTGATTGCGAGAGGGGAGGCGGCGGAATCGGCGGCGCGGCGACTCGACGTGTCCCGCGCGTCGCCGTGGCGGGGGCGATCCGTATCGTGGACCGGATGCACTCGCCCGACCTTCGCCCGTATTTGTGGATGCTCTCCGGCTGTGTCTGGTTCTCGTGGATGGGCCTGCTGACGCACGCCCTGAAAGACTCCTGCGACTGGCAGACGGTGGCCGTCGTTCGCAGCGCCCTGGCCACCACTCTCGCCGCGCTCATCGCCTGGTCCACCGGCACCGCGCTGGTGCGGGGCGGCCCCCGCGCGCTGTGGTTCCGCAGCATCGCCGGGAGTTGCAGCATGGTCTGCACCTTCTACGCCCTCACCCACCTGCCGGTGTCGGACGTACTGACGCTGACGAACACCTTCCCCATCTGGGTGGCGCTGCTGTCGTGGCCGCTGGCCGGGGAGAAGCCGACGCTGGCCGTGTGGGGGGCGGTGGCGTGCGCCGTCGCCGGGGTCGGGGTCACGCAGGCGGCGGACCTGCGCGCGTTCGAACTGGCGCACGCCGCCGCGCTGCTAGCCGCATTCTTCACCGCCCTGGCCATGCTCGGGCTGAATCGGCTGAAGGGGATTCCGTCGCTGGCGGTGGTGGTTCACTTCTCGGCGGTGGCAACGGCCGTTTGCGGCATCGCGTTCGTCGTTTTCCCCCGCCCGACCGGGAACGCCGCCGTGTTCGACTCGGCCGTGTGGCTGCGGCTCCTCGGTGTCGGGGTGACGGCCACCATCGGTCAGGTGTTCCTGACCAAGGCGTACCGGGGCGGGTCGCCGACGAAAGTGTCCGTCGTCGGCCTGTCGCAGGTGGTGATGGTGATGGCGGTCGAGGGGCTGATCGACGGCCGGCAGTTCACCGGCGGGCAACTCCTCGGCACACTGCTGGTGCTGGGCCCCACCGGCTACCTGATGGCCCGCGAGCGGCGGGTGAAGAAGGTGCCCCAACCGGAAGTGGTGATGGAGTGAGGGGGCGCGGTGTCACTCCTCCCCGTTGGCCTTCACCTCGACGCCCTGGACGCCCTCGGTGCGGTGCAGGTCGGCGGCGACGGCGGCGATGGCGGCCGGCGTCGGCAGCCGCACCTTGTACTTTAACTCCACCGCCGCCCCCTGCTTGGCCGACCCGGCCCCGCTCAGGTCGCCGGTGACGCCGTGCCGGGCGAACACCGCTGCGATCACCTCCTCCGGCTTCGCGGTCAGGGCGAACTTCACCGTGAGGGTGGCGGCGAACCCGCTCTGCCGGCCGTCCACCAGTGTCATGACCATGGCGGCGACCAGGACGGCCGGGATGGCGATCACTGTCAGCAAGATGTAGCCCGCGCCGGCGGCCATGCCGATCACCACCGCGAAGATGACGAACGCGGTGTCGCGGGTGTCGGCGACGACGGTACGGAAGCGGACGATGGACAGCGCGCCGACCAGCCCGAACGCCCGCGCCAGGTTGTTCCCGATGACGATGGTGACGATGGCCACCAGCACGCACAGCAACACGAGCGTCGTGCGGAGGGTAGTCGGCACCCCGCGCCGCCCGTGCGCCGCGTGGTACACGGCCGCCACGACGAACCCGAGCAGCACCGCCACCGGCACCCGCACGAGGAGGAGTTCCGGGTCCGGGGGAATATCGACAACGGGGGCCGATTCGACGAACGCCTGTCCGGGCATGGGAACACCGTGAGCGGCCGCGCAGAGAGGAAGCGGGACTGATACAACTATGTCCAGCCGTCACCGGGGCGAGAGCGTCATGGCGAAATGCGACGAAGGGTATGCGTGTGAGGTGTGCGGCGGGGACGTGGACGGCGTCCTCGATTCCGACTTGTACCTGCGGTTCGTCCTCGGCGAGGTGCCGTTGGAGCAACTCCACCTGATGCCCGAGCGCCACCTCCGGTGCAACCCGGCGGTGGCGCAGTTCATCGTCGATGACGGGTTCCCGCCGGTGGCGTGCGACGGGCCGTTCGACAAGCGGACTCTGGACGCCGAGTTCGTCCGGGAGGAGGAGGCCCGCGTCACCGCCGGGTGGCGGCGGTTGCAGGCCGTCCCGACGCTGCGGTTGGCCATCCCCGAATACCCGCTGCACGTCACCCCTTCTTGAAGCAGAGCAACTGCTTGTCGGTCTGGATGAACACCGCGCCGCCGCTGATCGCCGGCGTGCCCATGCACTCGGCCTTCAGTTGGGTGACGCTCAGTTCCTCCTCGGTGTCCCCGCCGGCCTTGAGGACGGTCATCGCCCCGGCGTCGCTGAGGACGTACACCTTGCCGTCCCCGGCCACCGGCGAGGCGTACATCATCTGCTTGCCCTTCAGCGTGTACGCCCACACGTCCTTGCCGGTCTTGGCGTCGGCGCTGAACACCCGGCCGGCGGCGACGGCGTACACCCGCCCGTCGTAGTACAGTGGCGACGAGTACCCGGTGCGGTACTTCGGCGAGGTCCACACCTGTTCCAACTTGCCGTCGCCCGGCTTGAACACGCTCACCCCGCCGGACGGCACGATCAGCAACCCGTCGGCCAGCGACGGCGTCGGCGACCCGCCGGCGGCCTTGTGCGACCACTTCTCCTTGCCGGTGGCAAGGTCGTAGGCGGTCAGCCCCTTCGGCCCCTGTTGGAGGACTTCCGCGTCGGTACTCGTCAGCGGGCGGACGATCGGCGTCACCCAGTTGATGTCCGCCGGGCGGGTGGTCTTCCACACGTTTTTGCCGGTGCCGGTGTCGAGGGCGGCGATGAACGACTCGCCGGCGTTGTCCATCGGCACGATCAGCTTGCCGTCGAACAGCGCGGGCGACGACGCCAGACCAAGCTGGTTCGAGATGGTCGGGTAGTCGCCCACCAGCGAGCGGTACCACAGCAGCTTGCCGTCGTGGTCGAACGCGGCCAGGTCGCCGGTGGCGAACAGGGTGTACACCCCCTTCTCATCGGCCACCGGGGTCATCGCGGCCATCGCCGACTTCGGGTGGCAGGCAGTGCTGCCGGTGGCCGCCAGTTGGCGGTGCCACAGCTTCTTCCCGGTCGCGGCGTCGAACGCCAGGACGTGGAGGCGGTCCTCGCGGTTGCCGCTGCTGCAAGCGACGTACACGTGCCCGCCGAAGACGATGGGCGAGGCGACGCTACGGCCGGGCAGGTCGGCGGCCCACTGTTGCGTGGTCGCATCGATCTTTTCCGGCAGGTTCTTGTCCGCCGACACGCCCGAGCCGTTCGGCCCGCGGAATTGCGGCCAGTCGGCGAGGGCGGGGGCGGCGAGCGCGAACGTCAACAGAAGCGCTTTCATTTCTTGCCCTCCTTCTTGGCGGACGGTTTGCGCGCGCCCAACTCGGTGATGTTTTCCTTGCCGTCCTTCAAGAGCCGCTGCTTGAGTGGCAGTTTCCCGCCGGTGGCGTCGCACAGGCGGGCGGTGAACCCCCACTCCTGCGCCCAGCTCTCGGACTGGTTGTTCTGGCACACCTTCAGCAGGATTTCGTTCCTCCCCTTTTTCAGTGTGAAGGCGACGATGTGCTGGTCCATTCGCTGCCCGTGGTGGTACTCCTCGCGGGCCAGCAGTTGCTTCCCGTTGACGAAGAATTTGACCGCGTTCTGGCTGGACACCCGCAACTCCGCCGGGATGTCGGCGTCGGCCACGATTTCCGCGTAAGCGTACCCCACCGCGTCCTTCCGTTTGCCGAGCGCGGCGTTCAGGTCGATGGTGCCGGACTCTTGGCCGGATTGCGTGTACACCCAGCCCACCTTCGCGTCGCCGGCGGCGGACGGGTACTGGGTGGCGAGGTCCACGCCTTTCTCCGGCGGGTGGGCGACGGCGAACCCGGCACCGTTCTTGTTGTCGAACGGGCCGACCGCCTGCCACTCCGTCACCACCCCGAAGTGTTTGACGACGTCCGCCGCGACGTTCAGCTTTTCCAACTCCTTGGCGATCAGCTCCACCTGATCCTTGTCCCGCGCGGCGGCGAACAGTTTGCCCAACGCGACGGGGTCGGGGAGGCTGCCCCGCGTCGTCTGGGCGGTGAACAACGTCTCGATGGCGTTGCGGCGGAGGACGAGACTGGGGTCGTCGAGGAAGTCCGGCAGCAGGCCGCGGGCGGCGGTGGGGTTCTGCCGGGACAACCACGCGAAGGCGATCTCGCGGGCGTCCGGGTGCCGTTTGGTGTCCTGAAGGAACGCCGTCAGTGCGGCTTCGTCGAGCTTCCGTTTCGCGGTCAGTTCCCCTTCCGCGATGGCGTCGGCGGCAGTGCGCAGCCAGTTGCCGGCCGTCGGGGTGCAGCCGTCGAACGCGGCCAGGGTCGGGATCAGGGCGTCGGCCTTGGCCGCCACCACTGTGTCCCACGACTTGGCGGCGGCGGCGTTCCCGTCGCCCTCCTTGCTCACCGCGCGAATGGCCTTCAGCGCGTCTGCTACGCCGGGCGGGTCGGCGGCGGCCGTGAGGCCGGGAAGTGCCAGGATCAGGGCCAGACAGAATCGCATGATGCGGACTCCGGGGGCGAATGGGAGCCGACATCTTCGGCCGTCCGCCGCGATCAGGCAAGGCCGGCGAACACCGATCACACGGCGAGACGGGAAAGTGAAACGCGAGAGGGCCGGCGTCGGCGGTCGGGACATTACGTCCCGACCGCC
>JBBRUO010000243.1:0-8309 GCA_038247725.1 Gemmatales bacterium | reverse complement strand
TGCGGGTCGATGACGCACTCGTAGTCCTGGATGTGGGCGATCAGGGTGCCGTCGGCCTGGTCCACATACTCGATGTCGGCGCGGGCGAAACTGCCGTTGTCGCGGGTGACGCGGACCACCACCCGCACCGGCCCGGCCGGGAACGCGCGGCGGTACTGGCGGTATCGGCCAACGAAGCACGGCAGGCTGCCCGCCCCGTGCTGTGAGTAGCTCCACAGGATCATCAGTTGGAAGCTGGCGTCGAGAACCAGCGGGTCGGCCGTCCACGCCCCCCGCAGCGGGTCGGTGAACCACTCGCCCGGCGACGGGGCCGGGTACACGGTTCCGACCAGCGCGGCCTCGGCCACCCCGTCCACCCGCTCGATGCCGTGGAGGTCGGGGCCGTGGAACAGGAAGTGCCGGTAGATCTCGTCGAGCGGGTGCGGGTACGGCTCGACGTGCGGCGCGGGGCCGGTGGCCGGCGGCTTCGGCAGGGCGGCCGTCAGCACCACTTCGGCGCGGGAGTGGATCACGTCCCGCCCGTCCCGCCGCTTGCCCCGCAGTTCGACCGGCACGACGAACAGCTTGTCCGCCTTCACCGCCCGGCCGGCGATGGCCCGCACGCTCGCCGCCTGCCCGTCTTCCACCATCACCCCGTTCGTCACTCGCATCTCGTTGAACCCGTGGAACACGAGGCCGGGGTTGCCGTGCAGGGCGGCGTGGGCCAGCCACTCCATGTGCAGGGACATGGGCAGCACCGCCCGGCCGTCGATGACGTGCGAGCGGAGGACGGGGTTGGCGGTGAAGTCGAGGGACCGCTCGAACACCACCACCGGTTCGGCCACGACCGGGACGGGAGGCGGCGGTGCGGCCGGGCGGATCGTGCTCGCTGCGCCGATCACGGCCGATCCGGACTTCCCGGCCGGGCGCATCTTGCCCATCGCCAGCACCTCGACGGCGCGGCCGCCGGTGTTCAACTCCTGGACGGCGAACAGCCCGCCCTCGGCCAGCGGGATCAGCCCCACGCCTTCGGTCTCGAACACCCGCCGCAGGGCGGGCGTCACCATGCCGCCGTCCCACGGCCCCCAGTTGATGGCCACCACACGCGCCGCCGGCCGCTTGCGGGCCTCCACCTGGGCGGTCTTGTTCAACACCTCGTTGGCGGCGGCGTAGGCGGCCTGCCCGACCCGGCCGAGGCGGGCGGTGGTGCTGCTGAACAGGACGACCGCCTTCAACTCTTGCGGCCCGAGGAAGTCGAGCAGGTGCCGGAGGCCGTCCACCTTGGTGGCGTACACCGCGTCGAACTGCTCGACGGTCAAGTCCTCGATCCGCCGGTCGGCCAGCACGCCGGCCCCGTGGATGAGGGCCGTCACCGTTCCGTACCGCACTTGCACTTGGTGGACGAGGTCGGCCACCTGTCGCGGGTTGGCGACGTTGGCGGCCACGTAGGCGGCGCGGCTGCCGGCCTTCTCGATGCGGGCGAGGGTGGCGCGGATCTCCCGCTGGGCGGTGAGCCGCGCGTAGGTCTCGCCGACCGTCTTCGGGGTGGCCGTCGGCCCCAGGTTGGTGGTGATGGCCTGCTTCATCGACGCCTCGTCCGTCAACCCGGCCACCCACGCCGGCTCGGGGGTGGGCGGGAGGGGCGTGCGCCCGGTGAGGATCACGGTCGGCCGGAACGTCTCCGCCAGGGCGGCCGCCACCTCGGCGGTGACGCCGCGGCCGCCGCCCGTGACGAGGACGACGTCCTTCGGCCCGAACGTCAGCCCCCCCGCCGCGAACTTGCGAACCGTCCGCGCCACCTCCGGGGTACACCGGTGCGACTCGGACACGCCGACTTCCATCGGCCCGTCGGTGAGCAGTTCGTCCAGGACGGCGGCGGCCGCCGGGCCGGGCCGGTCGGTGGCGAACGCCGGGGCCACGTCGAGGGCCTTGCACGCCACCTCCGGCCACTCCTGCCGGGCCGTCTTCGTCAGGCCGGCGAGGCCGCCGGGGGTGGGATCGACATCGGCGGCGAGGTCGGTCACGCCGAACGCGCCGTCCAGCCGGGTGATCGTGGCGAACCGCGCCGCCACACCCGTCCGCCCGAGCGGTCGCAGTTTGGTGCCGGCCGTCTGGAGCCACTCGAACGCCCGCCGAACGAGCGGGAGACCGGCCGGCACGACCGCCGGGGCCACGAGGACGACCGCCACCGGCTCGGCGTCGGTCTGGGCCGACGGCGGTTCGGACCACGGGAACACGCGGGGGACGAGGCCCGCCGCCGTCACTTGAGTCACGAGGTCGTCGGTGAACGGGTCGGCCGTGGCGATCAGCCACACTTCCCCGCCCGCCGGCAGGTGCAGCCGGGGCCGCGGCACGGTCAGGTCGATGTCCACCACCTGAAGGATGCCGCGGTCGATCTTTTCCGACGCGGCGATGGACGCGGCCGAGCGGTTCGCCGAGGCGTTCACGGCCACTTCCGCCTGACTGCCGGTTTCGGGCAGCCGCGCCGAACCGCTCAGGTCGGGGACGCGAATCGCCGAAACGGTTTCCGTCTTCGGAGCGAACTCCGACAGCGGGATCGACGGCACCTCTTCGACGACCACCGTCGGCGTTCGTGCGACTTCCGCAGTCGGCGACGGGGGAACTGGGGCGGCTTCCCGACCGGCGAGGAAGTCGGCGACATCGCGGAGGGAGTGCAGCCGGCCCAGGTGCTCCGGCTTCACCACCGGCGCGTCCGGCAGCTTGTCCTGTAACGCCGACAGGATCTCCACCCGCTTGATCGAGTCCACCCCCAGGTCGCCGTCCAAAGTCATGTCCAGCGTCAACAGCGACGCCGGGTATCCCGTCTTCTCCGACACCACCCCCAGCAACACACCCGCGATGTCCGTCGGCGCGGGGGCGGTCAACTCGGCGAGCAGTTCGGGCATCGACTTCGACGCCGGGAGGCGAAGCGTTTCGGGCGGTTCCGGGACGCTCAACGGGACCGGGGCGGCTTCCCGACCGGCGAGGAAGTCGGCGACATCGCGGAGGGAGTGCAGCCGGCCCAGGTGCTCCGGCTTCACCACTGGCGCGTCCGGCAGCTTGTCCTGCAACGCCGACAGGATCTCCACCCGCTTGATCGAATCGACGCCCAGGTCGCCGTCCAAAGTCATGTCCAGCGTCAACAACGACGCCGGGTATCCCGTCTTCTCCGACACCACCCCCAGCAACACACCCGCGATGTCCGGCCCGGCCGGTTTCCGGGCGGGGGGCGTCACGGTCTTCGGCGGTGGCGTGGACACGAAGACCGACGGCGAGACGACGGGAGACGGTGGCGGGGGGAGAACCACCGCCGGGCGAGTGGGCGCGGGGGCCGGCGGCGGCGGCAGCAACGGCGCGACCGGCAGCGGGGCGGGGGTATACACCGCACCGATCGGGGCGAAAACCGCCTGCTGCTGGGTGACCAGCGCGTGCAGGGTCCGCTGCGCCTGCTCCTGCGAGTCGAGGAACTGCTTGTGCAGCGCGGCCGTCTGCTCCTGGAGCCGTTGGAGGGCGGCGAGCGTTTGCTGCGCGACGCCGAGGGCGGCGGTCACTTCGGGGGAAGGAGTGGGGTCCGACATCGGGCGGGTTCCAGCGGCGGGGCGGTGTTGGCCGTTCGAGGCGAGGGGTTGTGCGAGTCGGGGCGGCTTCTTCGGCCGGGGGCTGACCACGTTCGCCCCGGAGATCGGCACGCTCAGGCCGGGCTTGGCCGGAATCGCCGGCGGGCGGCAGTGACTCTCCCGCTCCCATTCCGTCAGGCGGACGACGTGACCGCGGGCGGCGACGCGGGCGAGCAGGTGGGCGAGGTCGAGCAACCCCGGCTTCGCGCCGGTCGAGGCGTCCAGCGGGATCGCGGCGGCGTCGGGCGAGATGGCTTCGGTCAACCGGCTCAGGACCGTGCCCGGCCCGACTTCCACGAACGTGCGGACCCCGTCTTGGACCATCCGGCGGACGAGTTCGACGAATTCCACCGAACGGGCGAGCTGGTTGCCCAACAAATCCCGTGCGGCGTCCGGGTCGGCCGGGTACTCGGCGGCGGACGTGTTCGCGTACACCGGGACGGCGGCCGGCGTGAAGGAAACGGCATCGAGGGCCACGCGGAACGGCGTCGCCGCGTCCGCCACCAGTCCGCTGTGGAAGGCGGCGGCGACCGGCAGTTTCACCACCTTGATGCCGGGGCCGGGGAGCAGTTGCATCGCCCGTTCGATCTCGGCCGTCGGCCCGGACAGCACGGTCTGGTCCGGCGCGTTCTTGTTGGCGACGACCAGTCGCAGCGAGTGCCGGCTGAGCGCGACTTCGACCTCCGCGAGCGGGGCGATCACGGCCAGCATGCCGCCGGCGTCGGCCGTCCCGGTCCGCGCCTCCTCCATCAGTCGCCCGCGAAGCCGGGCCAGCCGGTGGCACTCGGCTTCGGTCAATCGGCCGGCGGCGGTGAGCGCCGGCAGTTCGCCGAAGCTGTGGCCGGCGAAGGCGGTGGCCGAGACACCGAAGCGGTCACGGAGCAGACGGAACGCCGCGAGTTCCACCGCGCCGAGGGCCGGCTGCGCGACGGCCGTGGCGCGGAGGGCGTCTTCGTGTCGGGCCTTGGCGTCCGGAGCGAAGTCGGTCGGCGGGTAGATGGCGTCCGACAGGCGGCGACCGTGGATCGGCTCGCCGTTCGCTTCGGCCAGCGCCGCCAGCACTTCCGGGAACGTGCACGCCAAATCGCGGAGCATGCCGACGTGCTGCGACCCCTGGCCGGGGAACAGCACCGCCAACTGGCCCGCCGCGGGACCACGGCCGAAGTGCGCGCCCTCGCGGAGCGTCCACCCGGCGGCTTCGGGTTCGGCCCCGAGTTTCGCCTTGGCCGCGCCGAACAACCGGGGACGGTCCGTGAGGGACCGGTGCGCGACGAGTAGCAGTCGGCAGGGGGCGGACGGGTCGAACGCGGCACGAGACGCTTCCGCCGCGCGGGCGAACGCGGGCCACTCGCCGGAGGGGAGTTGCGACAACTCCGCTTCGATCTCCGCGACGGTCGCCTGGCCACAGGCCCAGATTTCGACCGCGCCGTCCCAGTCCGGCGCGACCTTTTCCGCCGCGTGTTCTTCCAGGACCGCGTGGAAGTTCGAGCCGCCGAAGCCGAACGCCGACAGCCCGGCCCGGCGGGGGTGGTCGCCGCGCGGCAGCCACGGCCGCATCCGGGTGTTGACGTAGAACGGCGACCCGGCGGCCGACAGCGGGTCCACCGGCTGCGTCACCTTCAGCGTCGGCGGCAGCACCTTGTTGTAGAGGGCCAGCACGCACTTGATGAGCGAGGCGGCCCCGGCGGCGGCCTTCGTGTGGCCGATCTGCGACTTGACCGAGCCGAGGGCGCACCACGGCTGCGCGGCCGCGCTCGCCGTTGCCTCGCGGCCGAACACCTGCTTGAGCGCGGTGGCCTCCACCGCGTCTCCGACCTTGGTGCCGGTGCCATGCGCCTCGACCAGTTCCACCGTCGTCGGGGAAACGCCGGCGCGGGTGTAAGCGTCGGTCAGGCACCGCCGTTGGCCGTCCGCGCTGGGGGCGTAGATGGCGTTGCCTTTGCCGTCGCTGCTGGTGCCGATGCCCTTCAGCACGGCGTAGATCTTGTCGCCGTCGCGTTCGGCGTCCGCCAGCCGCTTCAGCACCACCATCCTCAGCCCTTCGCCGAGGATGGTGCCGTCGCCGGCCGCGTCGAACGGCTTGGAGTCGCCGGTCGGGGAGAGGGCGGGCGTCTTGCTGAAGCACATGAACATGAAGATGTCGTTGAACGTGTCCACCCCGCCGGTGACGACGACATCCGCCTTGCCGGTCTGCAACTCCATCGCCGCCAGATGCACCGCGCTGAGCGAACTGGCGCACGCCGCGTCCACGACGCAGTTGGTGCCGTGCAGGTCGAGCCGGTTGGCGATCCGCCCGGCGACGACGTTACCGAGCAAGCCGGGGAAGCTGTTCTCCTGCCACGGGACGTAGCTCTCGCCGATCCGTTCGATCACGTCGGCGGCCACGTCGTCCGCGACGCCGGCATCCTTCAGCGCGCGTTTCCAGTGCGGGTGACCGAGCCGCGCGCCAAGGGGAATGACGAGTTCCAGCGTACCCGTGACGCCGAGGATGACGGAGACACGGCCGCGATCCACGGGTTGGTTCCCCCCTCCGCCGGGGGAGAGGGGGGCGAAAACGATCCCCGCATCCGTCAGCGCCATCTTCGCGGCGACGAGGCCCAGCAACTGTGAGGTGTCGGTGGCTTCGAGGTCGCGGGGCGCGATGCCGAATTCGAGCGGGTTGAACTCGACCGGGTCGAGAAACCCGCCGCGGCGGCCGTAGGTGAGGTCCGGCTTCTTCGGGTCGGCGTCGAAGTAGTCGTCCGGGTTCCAGTGGGTGGCCGGCACGTCGCCGATGCAATCGACGCCGTGCTTGACGTTCGCCCAGTACGCGCCGGGGCCGCCCGCTTTGGGAAACAAGCAGCCGATGCCGACGACCGCGAGCGGGGCGAACGGGTTCGAGTCCGTGTTCAACGGCGGAGCCTCAAGGTGCGAATCGAAACCGTCACGCCACCGCGTCCAACTCGTCGGCCGTCATCGGGCCGGCCGGGAACCAGTCCGCCGGCAGCGTCACCCCTTGCTGGCGGAAGGCCATCCGCCGCAGGTGGACCGCAGCCCCGTACAGCAAATTCCGAGCCGCCAGGACGACCGAGCGGTTTTCCGGCTTCGCCAGGAACGTTCCCGCCGTCCACTCGTTGAACGCCCCCATCGCCGGCCCGCACCACACCTGGTAGTCCAGTTGCCGGTCGGCCTGGCCGGCGTTCGCCCACCGCGACGACAGCCCCAAATACCAGCGGAACACGAGGGCCATGCGGTGCCGGGGGTCGGCCGCCGCACGGGTCAGTTGGGTCGGGTCGCGGCGGGCGAAGAAGGCTTCGGTTTCCCGCCACACGTCGTCGAACCCGGCCCGCAGGATGTTCTTCTCCACGGCCGCCCGTTCGGTTGCGGGAATCGCCTCCCAACTGGGGTGCGCCCGGTACAACTCGAACAGCTTCTGCCCGCGCATGGCGAACATGGTGCCGCGCTTCAGCACCTGAAGTTTCACGCCCATCTCGAACATGTCGGCGGCCGGGGCCATCGTCACGTCCGCTTGCCCGGCCTCGGCCAGCATCCGCCGGACGGCGTCCGAACTGCCGGATTCGGTGCAGGCCTGATTGATCGACCCTGTCACTACATAGGACGCGCCGAGGGCAAATGCCGCCGCGACTGAAGCGGGAGTCGCAATACCACCGGCCAACCCCACCCGTGCGGGACTGCCGAGCCGATCACGCAGGGCGAGCAGCGTCGGCAACAGGGTGATGGCCGGACGGTTGTCGGTGTGTCCGCCGCTGTCCGCCTCGGCCGTCAAGTCGTCGCACATCGGGACTTGCTTCGCCAACTCCGCTTGCTCCGCCGTGACGAGTCCGGCGGCGAGCAGTTCGGCGACGAGGCGGGGCGGGGCCGGGGAGAGGAACTTCGTCGCCACTTCCGCCCGCGACACCTTGGCGATGACGCGATTGCGAATGGCGACCGACCCGTCGTCGTTCCGCGTCAACCCGGCCACCCGATAGCGCACGATGGGCGGCGTGAGGTCGAGGTACGCCGACGCTTCGACCCGCGTGACCCCCTTGCGGAGCAGCAAGTCGGCGACGGCGGCTTCGTGAGAAGGCTCGTTCGGACTGTGGATCAGGTTCACCGCGAACGGCGACTCGCCGAGTGTGGCTTGCAACCGCTCCACGGCCTGCGTGACCCGCTCGACCGACAGCCCCGCCGCCCCGAAACTGCCGAGCATCCCGGCCCGGCTCATGGCTTCGACCAGTTCCACCGAGGCGATGCCGTTGGCCATCGCGCCGGACATGTACGGGTACTTCAGCCCGTGGTCGGCGACGAACGCCGGGTCGCCGAGCGTGGCGGGCGGAACGAGGGCGAGGAGGGGGAATTCACCGCTGCCGGGCTGACCGACCCACGCGGACCCGCCCGACCCGACGGCGACACCGGCCGGGGTGAGGACCGCGACCGCCGGCGGTCCGAGCCGGCCGAGCGCGGCGCGGGCCGCGTCGGGGGTGACGGCGGGCGGGTGGTCGGTGGGCGTCCAGGTGCCGATCGGCGCGGGAGAAGACATGCCGTTGGTATAAGTGCGGCCCGCCGACGGGAACAGGGTGGCGGGCGGTCAAACCAAGCTCGACACCCCTGTTCCATGACATTCGGATACGGGAGAGCGGAGCGCAAGGGGGGGGGGGGGGGGGCGGCAGGGGGGGGGGGGGTGGGTGGGGGCGGCGCGCGCGGGCGCGCCGCAACAGACATAAGCCGGAGGGG
>JBBRUO010000242.1:0-8396 GCA_038247725.1 Gemmatales bacterium | reverse complement strand
TTGCTCACCGAGGCCGGGTGCGACGTGGGGTTATCGCCGACGGACGTAGGCCGGCAAATCCGGTGCGGCATCGAACACGCCGACCGGCAGCGGGGCGGGGCCGCGGTCCCGGATCGGCTGGCCGCCCCCGGCGCGGAAGGGCTGCCGCCCGGGGCGCTCGACTTCCCACTCGGGTTGCCGGCCCCCGCCGCCGACGAAGGCGGTGCAACATGACGCCGACCTTCACCACCGCCGCGACGCTATTCGGCTCGTGGGTGGCCGACGTGGAGAGCGGGGAACCGCCGGTGCGGTTCCTGTTGCCTCCCCCCTTCGGGGGGTTGGACCTCCGCCCCGGCCGGCTGGCGCTATTCGGAGGCGCGCCCGGCGGGGGAAAGACGGCGGCGCTGCTTCAGATGGGCATCGACCTATTAAGGATGAACGACGGGGCGAAGCTGCTGGTGTGCAACGTGGAGATGCACCCGACGTGCCTTCTCGAACGGGTGGCGGCGCGGGTGTCCGGGGTGCCGCTGACCGCGATTCAGGATCGCACGCTGACGGGGGAGGAACTGGCGCGGGTGCGGGCCGCCGTCACCGCCCTGGAACCGGTGGCCGGCCGGCTGGCGTTCCTGTCCGCCCCGTACACCCTCGAACACGTCGCCGCCGCCGGCACCGACTTCGGGGCGAACGTGCTGGTCCTGGACTACATCCAGCGCATCGGCACTGGCACCGGGGCGAAGGACCAGCGGGAGCAACTGGAATCGGCCGCGACCGTCTGCCGGAACTTTTGCGACATGGGGGCCGTGGTCCTCGTGGCGTCCGCCGTCTCCCGGCAGAAGGGCAACACCGGGTCGAACTACTCCGGCCTGAATCTGGCGTCCTTCCGCGGATCGTCGGAGTTGGAGTACGGGGCCGATAGCGCTTACCTGTTCGTGCCGGGGGAGGGCGACGCGGTGACGCTCGAATGCGGGAAGAACAGGTACGGGGCGGTCACGGACATCGTGACCGCGTTCGACCGCACGACCCAGACGTTCCGCCCGGCACCGTGCGGGCTGGCCGGGTTCGACGCCACGCCGCCGGCCGCCACGAGGCCAACCACACGCCGAAGGGGGGCCGACGATGCGACGCCTGACGATGACGGAGGTGAAGGAACAGCACGGCGGAGTTCTGCCGCCGGACGCCGTCCTCCGCGCCGACCACGAGGAACCGCCGCCGGCGAACCCGGTGAAGATCTCGAAGCCGACGACGCCGGGCAAGCTGAAGACCGGGCGGGGTGAGCGGTTCGCCGTGCTGAACACGTTCACCGACTTCGCCCTGGCCGGGCTGACCGGGGCGGAGGCGAAAGTCTGGCTGATCCTGTTCCGCGACACCCAGCGCACCGGCACCGCCCGCACCGGCCAAACCGACATCGCCCGCCGCGCCGGGATTGACGAAAGGACCGTTCGCCGCGTCCTCGTGAAGCTCACCTCGAAGGGGATCATCCGAATCGTCAACCGGGGCAAGTTGAACGTCGGGCCGTCGGTCTACCGGGTGTATCCGACCGGCACCGCATGAGGACAACCGCGTCCGGTTGCATGAGGACATCCAGGTGCCGCAACCTAGGGCGTGGGTGTCCGGTATCCCAGAATGGGACCAGTGCGACGCCGCCGCTGTCCGCAACGGCGTCGCTGACATCGAATCAGAACGACAACGAAACCGAGGTGGCGCGCTGCCGTCCTCGTCGGGTATACTTCCTCCGCCTTTGGCCGGCTGACGGGGCGCGACCTGAGAACCGCGAACCGTCGGCCGGCCGTTCTCAGAAGGTTGCCAACCATGCCGAAGCCGTTCCGCGTCCTCTCGACGCGCCCACTCCCCGCCGATGCCGAGATCGTTCCGCACGAGGGCACGCCTCACATCCGCATGAAGGAACGCGGCCGCGCCGTGCTGTACCGACTGACCGCCGACGGGCGCGGATTCTTGAAGCCCTCGAAGGCGTGGTACTTCAAATACCGCGACGCCGCCGGCACCGTCCGCCGGGTGAAAGGCTTCAGCGACTTGAAGGCGACGGAGCAACTGGCCGCCGAGACGGAGCGGAAGGCGTCGCGGGTGAAAGCCGGTCTGATCGACCCTGCGGAGGAACACGCCCGCCGCCCGCTCGTGGATCATCTGGCCGATTACGCCGGCGTCCTCGAATCGAAGGGCGACACGGCGGAACACGTTGGGAAGACGGCCGGCCGCGTCAAGGCGATGTTCGCCGGGTGCAAGTTCGTGTTCGCCGGCGACATCGACGCCGGCCGCGTCGCCGAATGGCTGAACGCCCACCGCCGCGACGCCGCCCCGGTGCCGATCCCGCCCGGTGACTCGTTCACCCCGGCCGCCGTGGCGAAGATTCTCGGCGTCCGTGGTTCCACCGTGGCCGTGGCCGTCCGCCGCCTGAACCTGACCGGCACCGGCTACGGGAAGGCGCGGACCTACTCCCGCGCCGTGGTCGAAGCCCTCGTGCTGAACCGAGGGAAGGGGTGCGGGCCGGCCACGATCAACCACCACATTCGGGCCGTCAAAGCCTTCTGCCGATGGATGACCCGCTCCAAGCGGTTCGGGTCGAACCCGCTCGAAACGCTGACGCTGGTGAACGAGTCCGCCGACGTGCGGCACGCCCGGCGGGAACTGACGGCCGCCGAACTCGGCAAGTTGTTCGAGATCACCCGCGTCAGCACCCGCACTTTCCGGGGGTTGACCGGCGTGGATCGGTACACGTTGTATCTCACAGCCGCTGGCACCGGGTTCCGGGCGCGGTCGCTGGCGAACCTGACGCCGGCCGATTTCGACACCCAGGCCGGCACCGTGACACTTCCCGCCCGGTTCAACAAATCGCGGAAGGTGAAGGTGCAACCGCTGCCGGTAGACGTGGCCGCCGTCCTCCGCGACTATTTGACCGACAAGCCGGTGAACGCCCCCGTGTGGTCCGGGGAATGGGTGAAGCGGTCGGCCGGCATGTTGCGCGTGGATCTGAAAGCCGCCGGCATTGCCTATTGCACCGATGGACCGGACGGGCCGGAGTACGCCGACTTTCACGCGCTTCGGCATTCGTTCCTAACGATGCTCGGACGCAACGGGGTGGACCTGCGTACCGCGCAGGAACTCGCCGGCCACTCGACACCGATCCTGACCGCCCGGTACTCTCACGTCCGACTTCACGACCTGGCCGGGGCCGTAGGCAAGTTGCCCGCCCTCGTACCGACCGTCCGCACCGCGAACGAGGTGGAAATCCCCCTCCGGATGACCGGCACCGATGCGGTTGCGGGCGTACCACGGGGCGTACCCGGCGTACCGCCGGGCGTACCAACTGGGTACGCCGGACGGCATTCGCCGGCACCGTCTGGCACTCTTCGCATCGTCGGAGGGGGTGAGGACGATGCGCCGGAACGCCTAGAAAATCAAGGGCACGGCACCGATTCGCACCGGTCGGCACCGCTTGGCAACGATAGGCGAGGCGGGACTCGAACCCGCATGACCCGTGAGGGCCGGGGGATTTTAAGTCCCCTGTGTCTGCCATTCCACCACTCGCCCCGGTGAACGGGAATCTTGTCACATCCGCGTCGCGACGACAAGCCCCCCCGCCGGCGCGGCCCCCGGCAGCCCGGTCACGGTCGCACACCGCAGACGTGAAGACGTGACGGTTGGCGCGAGTGGGCGGGTGGCGCAACCAGTGGGGCGTCGTTTCGGGGTCTCCGCCAGGAGTTCAGCTTGGTTCCCGTTCGGGAAGGTTGCACAGTATGGATGAGGTTGAGATTGAGATGGGGCCGTGCCTACGTTCAACACCATCGCACCACACCACCGGCGCGGGAGATAACGGATGAGCAGGATACCACTAACGGGGGTGGTCGCCGCGGCGATTGCCCTCTTCGGCGGAGAGGCACGGGCCTTCCACTGCGGGTTCACCCGCTACCCGGCCCCGTGCGTGGCCGCCGAACAGTGCGCCCCGGTCGCCCTCGCCCCGCGGGTGGCGTTCCGCACCGTCACCGAATACCAGACGGAAGTTCAATACCGCCCCGTCTCCCGGACGGTCTACCAGCCGCACCAGCAGACGCACTACCGGCCGGTGTACGACACCGTCACGGAGGCGGTCCCGTACACGGTGAGCCGCCCGGTATACGAGCAGCACGAGCAAGTGCAATCCTACACCGTCAACAGAACCGTCGTGGACGTCCAGATGCAGGCCCAGCGGTACACGGTCAACCGCCCCGTCGTCCGTGAAATTCCCGAACAGATTCCGTACAGCACGTACCGTCCCGTGTACGAGCGGCACGTCCGCCAGGTGACGCGGACCGTGAACCGCCCGGTGTATCAGGAACAAGTGATCGATATCCCGTACACGGTGAATCGGCCGGTGTATGAGCAGCACGTCCGCGAACACACCTACACGGTGAATCGGCAGGTCGTGAACGAGTATCAAGAGCCGGTGCATTACACCGTTAACCGGCCGGTGTACGAGCGGCACACGCGGGACGTGCAGCACACGACGTACCGCCGAGTCGTCGAGCCGTACCAGGAGCCGGTGCATTACACCGTTAATCGTCCGGTGTACGAGCAGCACGTCCGCGAGCAGCGGTACACGACGTATCGGAACGAGGTGCAGACGTATCAGGAGGCGATCCCGTACACGGTGATGCGGACGGTGCAGGAGCAGCACGTCCGGCAGGTGCCGGTCACCCGGTATCACACCGTGACCGACTACCAGACCGTCAACCGCACGAGTTACGTGTCCGAGCCGGTGACGACGCAGCGGGTGGTTCAGGTCCAGACGGGCGAGACGCAGACGGTCTCCGAGTACATCCCCGGCCCGGTCGTCCGCCGCACCGTCCGGTTGCCCGGCACGTCGGTGTTCGACCCCTGCACCTGCACCACCTATTACTGCCCCGGCCCGTGCGTTGAAGAGCCGTGCCAGTTGCCCGGCCGGACGGTCTGCCGACAAGTGTTCGTGCCCCGCGTGGAATGTCGCACCATCCAGGAGACGCATTCCGTCTGCCGGCCCGTGGTGACCCAGGTGCAAGTGCCCGTCACCCGGTGCGTCGCTCACACCGAGACCGTGGACGTGCCGTACACCACCTGTCGGCTGGTGCCCGAACAACACACCCGGATGGTGACGCGGACGCATTGTTATCGGGTGCCGGAAGAGAAGGTGGTGCAAATCCCGTACACCACCTGTCGTCTGGTGCCGGAACAGCACACCCGACTGGTGACGAAGTACCACTGCTACACGGTGCCCGAGGTTCACACCCGCCAAGTGTGTTACACCACCTGTCGCATGGTGCCCGAAACCCACACCCGCATGGTGACGCGGCGGCAGTGCTACACGGTGCCGGAGACGCGGACGGTTCAAATCCCGTACACGACTTGCCGGATGGTGCCGGAACAGCACGTCCGCCAAGTGGTGAAGCGGTACTGCACGATGGTGCCGGAGACGTACACCCAGGACATCCCGTACACCACCTGCCAGATGGTCCGCGAGGATCACGTCCGGACGGTCGTCCGGCGGGTGTGCGAATACGTGCCCGAAGAGCACGTCCGCTACGTGCCGTACCGCACCTGCCGCGTCGTGCCGGAAGAGCGGCAGCGGGTGGTGCGGTCCTGCACCGTGCGGTACGTCCCGGAGCAACACGTCCGCTACGTCCCCCGCACCACCTGCCGAATGGAGGCGTACACCACGTGCCACATGGTCCCGACGACCGTGTGCGAGATGCAGGCCTACACCGTCTGTCGGCCCGTGACCCGCTGCGTGCCGGTGTGCGTGCCCTGCTGCGAGTGAACGGCCCTCGCCCGCCGACCGATTTCGATTGACCCGTCCCACACCGCCCCGACTGCCGGGGCGGTTCTTCGTTGACGGGCCTGCAATTCCTCCGCCGACTGAACGGCTCACGGTTTCAGTCGGGAATCACCCACGGCGGCGAGGAGCAACTCCGCCGCCTCGTCCACCTCGGCTTCCGTGGTGTATCGGCCGACGGTCAACCGCACCGCCCCCTGGCTGATGTCCGGCGGCACCCGCATCGCGCACAGCACCGCCGACGGCGTCACCGTGACTTGCCCTTGCTTCGGCTCGTGACACGCCGCCCCGACACTGGCGGCGATGCGGGGCACTTGTTCCAGCAACTTCGGCCCAATTTGTCCGTGGAAGTTCACGTTCAGCGTGTTCGGCAACCGCCGCTCCGGATGGCCGTTCAAGCTGATGCGGTCGCCGAGTTTCGCCAGCAGCGCGGCGTGCAACCGGTCGCGCAGTTGGGAGGGCGATGCTCCCGCCGAGCCGCCCCCCATCGGCTCGGCGGGAGCCTCGCCCTCCCGGAAGAGCGTTGCCGCGACGCCCAGGCCGACGATGTACGGCGTGTTCTCGGTGCCCGCCCGCCGGCCGGACTCGTGCCCGGCCCCGTGGATCAGCGGTTCGAGTTCGACGCCCTTCCGCACGAACAGCGCGCCGACCCCCTTCGGCGCGTACAGCTTGTGCCCGGCGACGGTCACCAGATCGGCGGACATCTCCCGCACGTCCACCGGCACCTTGCCGACGGACTGGGCGCAATCGGTGTGGAACAGCACCCCGCGTTCACGGCAAATGGTGCCGATGTCGCGGACGGGCATGAGCGTGCCGGTCTCGTTGTTCGAGTGCATGACGGTGACGAGGCGGGTGCGGGGGGTGATCGCCCGCCGCACGTCGTCCGGATCGACCAAGCCGTGCCGGTCTACGTCCAACACCGTCACCCGGATGCCGAGTTTCCGCAGGTATTCCAGCGGTTTCGCCGTCGCGGGGTGTTCGACCGCACTGGTGATGACGTGTGGCATCGCCTTCGTGAAGAGCCGAGCGACGAGGCCGCGGGGGCGCGTCAAGCAGACGCCCTTGATCGCCTGGTTACTGGCCTCGGACCCGCCGCCGGTGAAGACGATTTCCTCCGGCGTCGCGCCGATCAGCGCAGCCACTTGCCCGCGCGCGGCTTCAATCGCGTCGTGTGCCGCGCGACCGTAGGCGTGACTACTACTGGGGTTCCCCCACCACTCCCGCAGGGCGGTGCCGATGGCGTCGGCGACCCGCGGGTCCACCGGCGTCGTCGCGTTGTAATCCAGATAGATGGGGTTCATGCGAACACCGGCCGGGGAAGGGGCGAACCATACGACAACACAGTTCGTTATCGGAGACGCCGCCCATGATGGAAGTGTCCGCCGCGCGGGAAACGGTCATGCGGTTCGCCAAGCCGCTGCCGCCGCAGATCACCCCGCTCAGCTCGCCCGCGCTCGGGCAAGTCCTGGCGGACGACATCGCCAGCGACCTGGACTCGCCGCCGTTCGCCAAGGCACTGATGGACGGGTACGCGGTCCGCGCCGCCGACCTCGCCGGCGGGCCGGTGACGCTGTTCGTCGTCGGCGAGGTGGCGGCCGGGGCGACGCCGACGGTCGGGATCGAACCGGGCGAAACGGTGGCCGTGTTCACCGGCGCGCCGCTGCCCGACGGGGCCGACGCGGTGGTGGTGAAGGAGCGGTGCGAGGCCCACGACAATTCCACCGTCACGGCGAATGACACCGCACTGACACCGGGCAAGAACGTCCTCCCGCGGGGGGCCGAGATGCGGGCCGGGGATGTGGCGATCCCGGCCGGCACGGTGCTGACGGCGACGGCCTACGGGCTGTTCGCGGCGGTCGGCAAGACGGCGGTGATGGCCGTGCCCCGGCCGCGGTTGGTGGTGGTGGCGACCGGGGACGAGCTGGTCGAACCGGCGATGAAGCCGCGCGGCGGGCAGATCCGCAACACCAACGGGCCGATGCTGATGGCCCAGGGGGCGGGGGCCGGCGCGCTGCCCCGCTACCTCGGCATCTGTACCGACGACGCGGCGGTGATGGCCTCCTACGTCCGCGAGGGGTTGGAGATTTCCGACGTGTTGGTGTTCGCCGGCGGGGTGTCGGCGGGCAAATTCGACCTGGTGCCAGACGTCCTGAAGGCGCACGGGGTCGAGATTCATTTCCACCACGCGCGGATGAAGCCGGGCAAGCCGCTGCTGTTCGGCACGAAGGGCGACAAGTTGGTGTTCGGCCTGCCGGGCAACCCGGTCAGCGCGTTCGTCGGGTTCGAGCTGTTCATCCGGCCGGCGCTGCGTGCCCTCGCGGGACACAAGCACCACGGCCCCCGCGAGCGGGCCTGCGAACTGGCGGAGACGCTGACGGCGAACCACGACCGGCCGACGTTCCACCCGGCGCGGATCCATTTCCCCACCGGGGTCGTCCACCCGCTGCCGTGGTTCGGGTCGGCCGACCTGCGGGCGCTGCTGACGGCGAACGCCCTCATCCCGTTGCCGGCCGGCGCGGTGACGCTGACGGCCGGCGACACGGTGAAGGTGATTTTCACGCACGGGTGACGGATTTGGTTTGTTCCCCCCTCCCCTGGCGGGAGGGGAATGTGTCTT
>JBBRUO010000241.1:0-8436 GCA_038247725.1 Gemmatales bacterium | reverse complement strand
GCCCTGACCGGGTTCGCCAACATCAGTTCCATCGGCATCCAACTCGGCGGCATCGGGGCGATGGCCGCCGGTCGGCGGCGCGACCTGGCCGGGTTGTGCTGGCTGGCGCTGCTCGGCGGCTTCCTCGCCACCCTCATCAACTCCAGCGTCGCCGGGGTGCTGATGTAGACGCCCCGATACAATCTCCCGCATGAACCCCATCGATGCCACCTTTGTCCGCCTCCGCGCCGCCGGCCGGAAGGCGTTCATGCCGTTCCTGCCCGCCGGCGACCCGGACATCGCCACCACCCGGCAACTGTTGACGGCGGTGGCCGCGAACGGGGCCGACCTGATCGAGGTCGGCTTCCCGTTCTCCGACCCCATCGCCGACGGCCCGGTGATTCAGGCGTCATACACCCGCGCCCTGCGAAACAAACTCACGCTGGCGCAGACATTCGCCGCGCTCCGGGAAGTCACCGCCGCGCCGGGGTGGGGCACGCCGGCCGTGGCGATGGCGTCGTACTCGCTCATCTACAAACGGGGCGTGGACACGTTCCTCGCGTCCGCGAAGGCGGCCGGGCTGTCCGGGGCCGTGGTGCCAGATTTGCCCGTGGAGGAAGCGGCCGAATTGTCGAAGTTGTGCGCCGACGCCGACTTCAAGTTAATCCTGTTGGTGACGCCGACGACCGCGCCGGAGCGGGCCGAGAAGATCGTGAAGGCGTGCGGCGGCTTCGTGTACGTCGTCAGCGTGGTCGGCATCACTGGCGCGCGGGCGGCGGTCTCCGGGCAGGTCGCGGACCTGGTGAAACGACTGCGAGCGCTCACCGATTTACCGCTGTGCATCGGCTTCGGGGTGAGTACGCCGGATCAGGTGCGGGAGATGGCCGCGCTGGCCGACGGGGTGATCGTCGGCAGCGCGCTGGTGAAGAAGTTGGAGACGCCCGCGACGGCGGTGGCGGACGTGGCCGCGCTGGTGAAGGAACTCAGCGCGCCGCTGAACAGCATCACGGCGTGAACACCAACTTCAGCACCTTGCCACACGTTTCGGTGGGGTGGAGCGGGAGGGTGGCGGTCGCCCACTCGCCGTCCGCCGCCGATTCACCCTTCGAAGCGGCCACCACTTCCTTCCAGCTTTTCTCTCGTGCCGTGGCGGTCAGCGCGTCGAGGTAGCGGGCCGAGACGCGGACCTTCAACTCCGACTCCAACGACAGCCCGACCGCCGCGGCCCGCAGTTTCGGGTCGAACCGCTTGAACCGCTCGGCCTGCCCCATCCCGACCGTGGCCAGGAATTCGAGCGTCTTGTTCGCGGTCCAGTCGTGGGTGTCGGTGGCCAGCCAGACGAACGCCGACGGGCTGAGTTTCCCGATCGACTCCTGCAAATCCTTGCGGAAGTGCGTCCCCCCGTCGGCCGGCTTCTTGGCCGGGGCGAGGTCTTCCTCGCGCAGCGCGAACAGGTATTTGGTGTCGTCCACCTTCACCATGCTCACGTCGGCGATGAGGGCGGCGACGTGCAGGGTGTGCAGGTTCTTGTCCGGGTTCCGCTTCGCCTTCAGACGGCTCAGGAACTTCCCTTCGTCGTCGAGCGGTTGCCGGAGGGCGAGCAGCACCGCGAACGGCGGCACCAGCCCCTCGAACTTCACCCCGACGGCGATGTGGTCGATCTGCTCCGGCGCGATGCCGGCCTCGGAAAGCCAGTCGAACACCGGCTTGGGCAGCCCGCCGTCGGCCAGCACCGCGTTCGCGTCCTGCTTGGTCCGCTCGGCGTACTGCAACAGCGGCGACGGCTGCATGGCGAACACGACGTGCGAATCGGACGGCAGATATCGCAGCCCGGCGAGCGTCTGCGGCGGCCACGTCGCCCGCGCGGGCGGCGGTTTCGCCACGTCCGGTTGTGGTTTGTCCTTCCAGAAGTCGCCCAGCCAGACGCCGATGCCGACGGCGACCGCCGCGAACACCGCTGCCGCGAGGAGGATGAGCGGCCGCAACCCCGACGGGGCAGAGGGGGCCTCGACGACCACGGGCGGCCCGCCGGTTCGCAGGGATTCGCCGTCCAGCGAGGGCTGCGGTACGACGGTGCCGTCGAGCGGCTTGACGGGGACCGCCTCCCCGCAGCGGGGGCACGGCACCCGGCCGGGCGGCAGGGTGGCGGGCAGGTCGAACCCGGAGTTGCAAAACGGACAGGAGACCCGAAGCGTCATCGGGAACCTCGGAGGCGGTAGGGGGACGGAAGACAGTTTAGCCGTTCGGCGTGTCGAGGACGGCCTGAAGACGCTCGGCGAGGGGTGGCGGGAAGCGGATCGGCCATGTGGAATCGAGAAGCCCCACGTCCAGCAAGTCGCGAAGGTGCGTCCGGTCCTTATCTCGGTTGGCGACCAACTTCATTCGCACGAGCGCTTCCAGTCGCACGACTTGAAACTCCACGCCCGGTTCGGACTCTGTCACGTCCGGCGCGGGGGTCTCGGCGTCGTCACGCAACGATTCGTTGGCGAAGACGACGTGAACGGCTTCCCGCGCCTTGCCTTTCTGCCCGTCGAGGAAGATGTCCAGGCCGGCGACGTGGCGGTGAATGAACCCGGCCGCCGCCAGGGCCGCGCTCGCCGCGTCGAGGTCGCCACGCCGCAAGAGGATGTCCACGTCCTTCGTGTTCCGCACGCCGGCGGGGTCGGCGCGGCCGACCCACTCCGCCACCGCGTTGCCGCTGACGACGGCATACGGCACCCCGGCGGCGGTCAGCGCCGCCGTCGCCCGTCGCAGTCGCTCGCGCAACTCGTCGATGAATCTCGCCACCCGCTCCCAACCGGAGATCAGTGCCGGTGCTTCGGTCATGTGACGACCTCCGCGGGAATTGTAGACCGTGTCACTTCACCACGACGGCCTTCAGCTTATTCTTCGCGCTGGCGGCCACCTTCGACTTCGGCGACGACTTGACGAGGTGTTGCAGCACCGCCACGCCGAAGTCCTTCTCCTGGTGGAAGTGCTCGCTGAAGTGGAAGCCGAGGTAGAACAGGTCTTCCGGCTCCAGCCACTTCGCCTTCTCAACCGCCGTCTGGGTCTCGGCGGCGTCGGCCGCGAGGCAGTGGGCGAACTGTCGCAGGCAGGCGTCGTTCTGGCGGGCGTCCAGGGCGACCTCCTTGGCCGACAGCCGCAGCCCGCACATCGCCAACTCCAACCGCACCGGCAATCCGACCGCCGGGTCGCGGGCGAGCAACTTCAGATATTTCAGCGCGGTGGCGTAGTCCTTCTTCTTCCGCTTGGCGGCGGCTTTCTCCAGCAGGTCGTCGCGGAGGGTGGCGGCCCCGGCCTCCTTCAGCAGGAAGAAGAGCGGGTCGCCGCGGTGGTCCTCGGCTTCCAGGTACGCTAGCGCGCGGGTGAGCAGTTCGCCACGGGCCTTGTCCGGGAACGCCTTCGCGTGCGGGGCGACGAGTTTCGCGAACGCCCACAACTCGTCCAACGTCTCCTCGGCCTTCAGCGCCGCCAGCAGCGCCGCCCGACCGCTCTCGGTGCCGCCGAGTTTGTTCCGCGCGGCGTCCCGCAGTTGCCGGTCGTGGTGCGTCAGTTGGGCCATCAGCGCCTCGGCCACCGCCGGCGTGTCGCGGTCGCCGATCTTGTCGAGGGCCAGTCGGCGGGCGGCGGCGTCCGGGGCGTGAAAGAGGGCCAGCCAGTCGGCCTCTTGCTTCGCCGCCACGGGCAATTTGGAGAGTACCGCCAGTGCCGGCGCGGCGACCTGGAACTCCGGTTCGACGGCGCACAGGAACAATCGCCGCCACTGTTCCTTGGTGGGCGTTTGCAGCCAGCCGCCGACGATTTGGAGGGCGGTCGCCCGCACCTCCGGCGGGTACGGCGGCAGCACGCGGTCCCACACCACGTCGGCGGCGGACGGGTCGTTCACCGACACCAGCACCCGCAACACCGGCAGTTCGGCCGTCGGCGGCAGTTTCTTCTTCTTGTCCGACGCGACCGCCACGAGTTCGGCGAGGAGGGCTTTCTTCTGGTCGGCGGGGGTAGTCGGCATGCGGCCGATGATGGCGTTGGCGGCGGCGGCAGCGACCTGCGGGTCTTTGTCGAGCAGCACCGACATCCCGGCTTCGGCCCCGCCCGCGCCGGCCGCCCCGGTGAGCGCCGCCGCGATGTATCGCCGCACGCCGGGCGCGACGTGGGTCATCAGCGCTTGCAGCCCCTTCACCCCGTCGGCCCCGAGTTTGGCGGCGGCGTGGGCGGCCAAATTCGCCTCCTCGCCGCCCCCTTTGATGCGGTCCAGCAACACCGGCAGCGCCTTGGTCAGCTTCAGCCGGCCGGCGGCCTTGAGGGCGAACACCCGCACCACCGGTTCCGGGTCGTCGAGGCGGGCGATCAGTTCGGCGCTCGCCTCGGCGTCCTTGACGCCGAGTTCGGTGAACACCAGCACGGCCGCGCCGCGGATCTCGGCCGGCTGGTCGGCGGACAGCAGGCGGGTCAGTTTCTTGACGGGGACGTCCATCGGCGCGGACTCGTGCGGGACGATACGGGTGAAGTTAGCCTAGCAATTCCGGGGATCGCGGCGCGCGTTCATCCCGTGAGTTGCGAACGTACGAGTGGGTCTTCGGCGGCAAGATGAAGTCCACTCGCGCGGTGCGGTTTGGCGGAACTCACCCGCTCAGCCGGTTTCGAGGTGTACCGCACTGAACGCGGCGTCCGGGGTCGGGGTGCCGTCCACGGTGAACTGGAGCAGGTCGGCGAAGTCGTTCAGCCCCAACAGCGGCGGGACGGACGGCGGCACATCCTCGGAGAAGACGCAGTCCAGGCGGAACAGGTGGTCTGGAAGCGCGTCGAACTGCACCCGCAACTCGCCGTCGCGGACGAGTGCCTCCCGCCGTGGCCAGCATCAATCGGCCCGTCCGGGGCCGGATCGTACACCCGCCATGTGATCGGGATGACGAAAGGAGGCACGGGTCAACAGTGTTCGGAGATTTAAGGCAATAGCGGGATAATGATCGACCGGGCGTACCAGTCTCCGTGGCCTGACTCTCCCGAGTCGGGCCGAGCCACGACCGCGGTTCGGCCCGACTCGGGAGAGTCAGGCCACGGAAGACGGCCGAACCACGTCAACTCGACCGGGATTCTTCCTTGCCGCCGGTGCCTAACCGAGTGCGAGCCGGCCGTCCCACAGTTCGCCGGGTACCGCGCTCCGGAACTCGGCGATCAGGTCCAATCCCCGTCACCAGTGCGGTTACGCCGAATTGTACCCGCTCACCGCCCCTCACCGCAGCTTGCCGGCGAGGAACAGCCCGACGATGAGTCCGCCGAGAATCAGGCGGTAGGCGGCGAACACGTTGGTGTCGTACTTCCGCAGGAAGTTCAGCAGCCAGGCGATGGCGAAGTAGCCGACGACCGCCGACACCAGCGTGCCGACGGCCAGTGCGGTCATCTCATCCGCGCTGGCGAACAGGCTCGCGCGGGCCTCGCGGGTCGGTTCCTTGAGCAGCTTGTACTCGTCGTACAGGTCTTTCAGACCCGCCCCCAGGATACTCGGCAGCGACAGCAGGAACGAGAACCGTGCGCCGGCGCTCCGGCTCATCCCGGCGAACAGTGCGGCCGTCAAAGTGGTGCCCGACCGGCTCGCGCCCGGCATCAGCGCCAGGGCCTGCCACATCCCGATCCACAGCGCGACCCGCCAGTCGATCCGCTCCTCGCCGATGTCGGACCGGTGGTGGTCCTGCTTGCGGATGCGGTGCCACACCTCCGACGCGAGCATGAGCAGGGCGAACAGGATGGCGACGACGCCCATCGTCGGCAAGTCGTAGAAGCGGTCTTTGATCGTCCGCCCGAACGCCAGGCCGATGACCACGACGGGCAGCGTTCCCAGCGCGATGAGCCAGGCCAGCCGGGAGTCGAGCGACGAGCCGAACCGCTTCACCCGCCAGTCGCCCCGCAGGGCGCGGAGCATGTGCGCGATGTCGCCGCGGAAGTACACGAACACGGCCACCAGCGTGCCGAGTTGCACGACGGTGGTGAAGGCGTCCTTCGTGTCCGGGTGGCCCATCGCCTCCCGCACGGCGACGAGGTGCGCCGTACTGCTGATCGGCAGGAACTCCGTCACCCCCTGGACGACGCCGAGGACGACCGCTTGCCACAACTCCATGCCGGCCACCCCGCGACTGGTACACTGACCGCGAACCCGTCCACCCCGCATACCGTAGGTCCGTCATGCGAAACCGGCTCGCATTTCTGTTCGGCATCGTCGCGGTGCTTGGTACGCCGTCGGCGGCGTTCGCGCACGCCATGCTCGTCAAGGTCGAGGTCACCGCCACCGAGATCCGGGTGGCGGTCAGTTACGACGGCGCAGACCACGGCGGCGAGGGACCGACCGTAACACTGTTCCGAATGCCGGGGAAAGTGCCGGTGGAGAAGACGCCGACCGACAAGCTGGGGCTGGCCGTGTTCGCCAAGCCGCCGACGGGCAAGTACCTCGTGGTCGCCGAGGACGAGTTCCACGGCGTCGAGAAACTCATTGACGTCTCGGAGGACGCGACGACGTATGCCGACGAGCCGGTGAACAAGTGGCTGATGATCGCCCTCGGCCTCGCGGCCATCGGCGGGTTGACGCTCGCCGGGTGGTACTTCTCGAAACCGAAGAAGGCGTGACGCCTGCATCACCGCGTCACTTTTGCAGGATCAGCTTGTTCCGCCGCGTGATCCGCAGGCGGTAGCGCTCGCCGTGGAAGTCGATCCACACCTCGCGGGCGTCGCCGAACAGGTCGTCCGCCGGGATCACTTTCGGCGGTGCCGTGTTCGCCTGATCCGCCTGCTCGTCCGGTTCGTGCGGTTCGCCCGCGTGCTGCTCCTCGGTCATGCGGATCCCCTCGTTCGTGAGACTTGATGTCAGTGGTTGTCGTCCACTTCCCGGTCACGCACTCATTCAGCACTAAATCACTTCGCTTTTTTTCGTCTTGAAATTGACAGTATCCGATGGGCGGCTAGAGTAAAGCCGTGTTGTTGAGAATTCGTCGCAACAAGACCACTTGAGTCGGCACTGCCTCCGTTCGGGATGCGACCCCACCTCCGGTCGCTCACCTTCCGACCGCTTGCCGCTCCACATGACCCCCCACGGGGGTCGTCGCGTCCCACCCTTCGGAGGTGTCTGATGTCCCATTCCCGCAAGTCCGCGTTCACGCTGATCGAGCTGCTGGTGGTGATCGCCATCATCGCCATCCTGATCGGGTTACTCCTCCCGGCCGTGCAGAAGGTCCGCGAGGCCGCCGCGCGGATGAGCTGCCAGAACAACCTGAAGCAGATCGGCCTGGCGATGCACAACTTCCACGACGCCACCGAGCGGTTCCCGGTGGCGAACACGCCGTCGTTCAGTTCGGCGTTCACGCAACTGCTGCCGTACATCGAGCAAGAGAACGTCGGACGGCGGTACAACACCGCTCTGACCCCGACGGACGCCACCGACGCGGACGGCGACGGGTTCACCAACTTGTCCCTCGGGTCGGCCGAGTTGAAGACGTTCCGCTGCCCCAGCATGGCCCCGCCGCCGGTGGCGGCCGCGTTCCCCGGTTGGTCGAGCTACGCCGTCTGCATTGGCAACCACGCGAACCCGTTCTTCGGTGTCGGTTCGGGCGGCAACCCCGCCTACGACAACGGCGTCATCGTCCGGCTGACCGGCGGCGGGTCGGGCGGTTCGACCGGTCAGCAGGGGGTGCGGATGACGGGCGTCACCGACGGCACGTCGAACACGATCCTGGTTGGTGAGATGGGCTTCCAGTTGAAGGATTACAACTTCAGGTCCGGCACCTTCGCGGGGCAGCCTCGCGGCGGCAACACGCAGTGGGCGTGGGGGTACGCCAGCTACAGCTTCGGCAGCACCGGCGTCTTGCTGAACACCGTCGTCGGCACCCCGGCGAACGTGACCGCCCGGCTGGGGGCGTTCCGAAGCGATCACACCGGCGGCGGCAACTTCGCCTTCACCGACGGCAGCGTGCGGTTCGTGCGAACCGGCGTGGCACTGGCCAACTACCAGGCGATGGGCAGCCGCGATGGCGGCGAGGTGATCGCCGAATGACCCCGAACCCACCCGACACCAACCCCCGCTGGCTGTCCGCCGCGTTCACCGCCGTGCCGATCCTGCTGTCGATCCTTTACGCCGTCGGGATGTCCCGCTGATTCCCCACCCCACCCGGAGCCGACCGTGATGCCCCGTTCGTCCCGCAAGTCCGCGTTCACGCTGATCGAACTGCTGGTGGTGATCGCCATCATCGCCATCCTCATCGGCCTGCTGCTGCCCGCCGTCCAGAAGATTCGGGCCGCCGCCGCCCGGACGCAGAGCCTGAACAACCTCAAGCAGATGGGCCTCGCCCTACACGCTTACCACGACACATACCAAACTCTCCCATCCGGGCTCACGTCGAATCCGACCGGCCCCTGGCCGGGCGGGTCTAACGACCCGGTTCCCGAAGCCGGCCCCGGGTGGAGCCTGTT
>JBBRUO010000240.1:0-8446 GCA_038247725.1 Gemmatales bacterium | reverse complement strand
GTATCCGAACAAGCAGGCGGTGACGCTGCCGGCGCTGCACCTCGTCCACGACGAGTACCGCACCGTGTCGAACGAGGCCATCGTCGAGATCGCCGAACTGCTTGAGCTGCACCCGTCCGAAGTTCACGACACGATGACCTTCTACGAGTTCTTCAAGCACGACGGTGACAAACTCGGCCAGACCCGCCTGTGGGTCTGCCGGGGGCTGGCGTGCATGTTGAAGAAGGGCTACGAGTTGCTCGAACACTGCGAGCACAAACTCGGCGTGAAGCAGGGTGGGACGACTGCCGACGGCAAAATCACGCTCGAGTTCGCCGAGTGCATCGGTGCGTGCGACGGTGCCCCCGCCTGCTTGAAGGATGACGTTCATGTGATGAACGTGACGCCGGAGAAGGCGGATACGTTGATTGCGGAGTTGAAAAAGTGAGTCGGTTTGCAGGCGAGCGGGGGGCGTTAGCCCCCAGTTGCGTCCCGAACGAACAGGGGGCTTACGCCCCCCGCTCGCCAAGAACACCGAGGTTTGCCAATGGCCTTTGAACCGACCCTGCTCGCGCGGGTGAACAAACCGGATTCCGGCAAGCTCGACGGCTACCGCGCCGACGGCGGGTACGTCACGTTCGAGCGCGCACTCGCTGAGAAGCAACCGGTCGATGTCGTCACGCAAGTGAAGGATTCCGGGCTGCGCGGGCGCGGCGGGGCCGGGTTCCCCACCGGCTTGAAGTGGACGTTCCTGCCGAAGGACCACCCCGGCCCGATCTACCTGTGCGTGAACGCGGACGAGTCCGAGCCGTGCACATACAACAACCGCATCCTGATGGAGAAGGATCCCCATCAGGTGATCGAAGGCATCATGCTGGCGTGCTACGCCATCAAGAGCAATCGCGCGTACTTCTACATCCGGTACGAATACGGCGATGCATACCGCGCCATGCAGGCGGCGATTGACGAGTGTTACGCCGCCGGGTTGCTCGGCAAGAACATCGGCGGCAAAGGCTTCGACCTCGACATCTTTATGCACCGGGGGGCTGGGGCGTACATCTGCGGCGAGGAAACCGGCCTCATCGAGTCACTCGAAGGCAAGCGGGCGTGGCCGCGGATCAAACCGCCGTTCCCGGCCATCGAAGGGGCGTTCCGCAAGCCGACCATCGTCAACAACGTCGAAACCCTGGCGTGCGTCACGCAGATCATGCGGCGGGGTATCGACTGGTTCAAAAGCATGGGCGTCCCGCCGGACCCGAAGAACCCCCGCGACGCCGGCAGCTTCGGCCCGAAGTTGTACACCCTGGCCGGGCACGTCAATCACCCGGTGTGCGTCGAGGTGCCGATGGGCATCACCTGCCGGGATTTGGTGGAGAAGCACGGCGGCGGGGTGGCCGGCGGCCGCAAGGCAAAGGCGGTCAACCCCGGCGGCCTAAGCATGGGATTCCTTGACGTGAACGCCCCCCTGAAGGGCGAGGACGGCAAAACCGAATACGATATTCCCCTGGACTTCAACGGCCCCGGTAAGATCGGCTGTCTCGGCCTCGGCACCGCCGCCATCACGGTCATCGACGACCAGACGAGCATGGTGGACGTACTGCACAACGTCTGCCAGTTCTTCAGCCACGAGAGCTGCGGGCAATGCACCCCCTGCCGCGAAGGCACTGGCTGGATGCTGAAGATCACCGACCGGCTGCGGCGCGGCCTCGGCCGCAAAGAAGATTTGGACGTGCTGGTTGACGTGGCCGACCGTATCGGCATCATGCCGGGGACGACCATTTGCGGCCTGAGCGACGGGGCCGGGTGGCCGGTGAAGACGGCCATTCGCAAGTTCCGCGCGGAGTTCGAGGCGGCGATCAAGACCGGCAGCAAGAGTCAGTACGCGAAAGCCTTGGCGATAGCGCACTGACAGGCGACTTCTTGTTAGCCCGAAGCGCAAACGAGGGGCGTGGCCTTACGGGCCTCCCACAAGTAATCGGCCCCTTGCTCGCGCTGCGGGCTAACTAAACCGGGAGGCAGACCGATGCGAACGCTACTACTGCTGACCGGCGCATGCGTCGTGGTTGCCGGTTGCGGGCGGAAGGCTCCGCCGGTGGCCGTCGTCAGCCCGCCGAAGGCCGAGGCACGGCAGCCCGTGTTGCCCCCGACCCACCTGTCCACGCTGGAGGAGCCGGACGAGAACAAGGTGGCGGACTTAAACAGCCGCCCGCCGAAGGAAGCCCCCCCGGCCATCATCCTGCCGCCGAAGCCGCCCGCGGCGAAACCGCCGGCCGAGGAAGAAGAGGTGGAGCCGGTCCCGCCGAGGAAGCCCGCGCCGCCGGTGGACCTGCTGCCGCTGAAGCGGATCATCGAACAGGAGCCGAGGCGCGTAGAACCGTCGAAACCAGTGCCGCGGAATCCTATCGCCGCGCAGGACATGAAAGACATCCACCTGCTCGTAGACACGGCGTCGCTGGCCAGTGGACGAATGCCAGACCCGACGTACATCCAGGCCGCGCTCGGTGCGGCCGGGTCGCCGGCGGCGAGGTTGGTGGCCTCCGGCGACATCATCCTCACCGGCGCGCGGCAGCGGGAAAGTTGCTGGGCGTATCAGAAAGGCACGGCGACCGACGGCGGCTGGATCGTGACCAACAGCGGAGCGGAACAGGTGAACGCCGCGACCGCCAAGCGGTGGATCGGTGCCCGATAACCCGATTGAGGAGGACGGCCGATGCGAACGCTCTTGCTGATGATCGGGGCCGGGTGCCTGCTGACGGGGTGCGGGAAGAAGGCGAAGGAATCGGCCGACAACAACACCGGCGGGGGCGGGAACACGAACTTCGTCCCCGGCGGTGGCGCGGTGCAGAACGTCCGCAAAGCGGGCGTCCGGACGATTTCCCTCGCCGACATGCGGTCGCTGGGCCAATCCGTGTTCCAGACCGTTCAACTGGACGACCGGATGCCGTCCGCCGCCGAGATCAAGCAGAGCATGCAGCGTGAGGCCCCGAACGTTTTCGCGGCGATCAACGAAGGCTCGATCATCCTGACGGACACCAAAAACAAGACCGGTCTCTGGGCGTATGAAGTGGATGCCGACACGAAGGGCGGCATCGTGCTGGTGAGCGGGACGGCGAGCCGGGCCACGGCCGACGAAGTGAAACAGTACCTCGCGAACAAGTAAACCGGAGCGGCCCGACACCATGCCTACCGTTTTCGTGAATGACAAGCCGGTCGAGATCGGCACCCGCAAGCTGAACTGCGTGCAGGTCGCCGAACTCGCCGGCGTGCTGGTGCCGCATTACTGCTACCATCCGGGGCTCACCGTGGTGGCCAGTTGCCGCATGTGCCTGGTCGAGATGGGCGACCTGAAAGACGGCAAAGTGACGATGGTGCCGAAGGTGTTCCCCGGCTGCCAGACGCCGGTGAAGGACGGCACCGTTATCGTCACCGGCGAATATGCCAAGCGGGATCAAGCGATTCCGGCCCTGCCGTATGACCCGGCGTACAAGCCCGGCGACCGCGCGCAGAAGTCGCAGGCCGACACCCTGGAAGGGCTGTTGCTGAACCACCCGCTCGACTGCCCGGTGTGCGACAAGGCCGGCGAGTGTAAGCTGCAAGACTACAGTTACCAGTTCGGCCGCAGCGAAAGCCGGATGATCGACGACAAGAATCAGCCCGCGAACAAGCCGGAGTTGAGTAGCAAGATTACGCTATTCACCGACCGCTGCATCATGTGTACGCGGTGCGTGCGGTTCACGCGGGAAATCTCCGGCACCGCCGAGTTGCAGGTGGTCGGCCGCGGCCACCACGAGGAAATCGACGTGTTCCCCGGCTACCCGCTGGAGAACAAGCTGGCCGGGAACGTCATCGACCTGTGCCCGGTCGGTGCCCTGGGGTCGAAGGACTTTCTGTATACACAGCGGGTGTGGTATTTGAAGACCACGGATAACGTGTGCCCCGGTTGCAGCACCGGTTGCAGCATTCACACCGACACCAACAAGGACATTCTGTACCGCCTCCGCCCCCGCGAGAACCTCGACGCGCAAGGCTACTTCATGTGCGACGAGGGCCGCTGGGGCTACCACTACACGCATTCCCCGGAACGAATCGTCCGCCCGCTCGCCGGGGGCAAACCGACGACGCAGCAAGACCTGTCGATCAGACTGCGGAAGGCGCTGGAAGAGGCGGTGTTCGTCTCGGCGAAGACGGCCGCGTTCGTGCTGTCGCCGTTCCTGACGGTGGAAGAAGCGTTCGCCCTCGGCACCGCCGCGAAGAAGTTGCACAAGGACATCCGCCTCGTACTCGGGCCGGTGCCGCTGGTGGGTGAAGATGATCACTACCCGAAGGACGCGAAGGGCAACGCCGTCCCGCCGGCCAAGTTCACCATCCGTGCCGAGAAGTGCCCGAACCGCCCCGGCGTGGAAGCGGTGCTCAAGAAGCTGCAAGGTTCGGTCATCCCGTATTCGATGATCGCCAACGAACCGCTTGAGGTTGTCGCCTTCTTCGGCGGCTACCCGAAACCGGAGTGGGTGGACGCCGCCGTCCCGCCGAACTGGGCCGCGCCGAAGCTGCTCGTGGTGCAAGACCTGTTCGCGTCGAAGTTGACCGCCGCCGCGACGTTCGTACTGCCCGCCACGGCCGGGTTCGAGAAGGACGGCACCTACGTCAATCACGCCGGGCTGGCCCAACCGTTCGCGCGGGCGGTGAAGCCGCCGGCCGAGGTGCGACCGGAGTTGCAGATCGCCTACGACCTGGCCGGCACGAAAGGGCTAGCCACCGTCACCGTTGTGCGTAAGCAACTGGCGAAGGAACTGCCGCAGTTCGCTTCCCTGGCCGAGGCGAAGTTGCCCGCCACCGGCAAGCGGATCGAGCTGGCGACGGTGTGAGGCGGTTGGTTGTCTGACCCTGACCTCCGCGAAACCCGAACCGTTTGCTGCGCAAACTGGTTCGACCTCTCCCCGGCGGGGAGAGGTGGGGCGTGGCAGCTTTGATCGCAACGTTATTTGACGTGGGTGCCGCTCCCTCGCGGGCGCGGCTCGCAAGACATCCGGAATTCGGACCCTCAGACATGCCCACCTTCGATTGGCTGACGACACTGCTCATCATCGCCGGCGTCATCCTGGTGGTGATGCCGACGGTCGGCTACTTGACGCTCGGCGAGCGGAAGGTGTCGGCGTGGATTCAGGACCGCATCGGGCCGAACCGCGTCGGGCCGCTCGGCCTGTTGCAGCCACTCGTGGACGGCGGCAAGTTCTTCCTGAAGGAAGCGCCGATCCCGAAGAACGTGGACCGCATCTTCTACCTGCTCGCGCCGGCGGTGGCGATGGCGGTGGCGCTGTGTTCGCTGGCCGTGATTCCGTGGGGCGGCACCACCCCGCCGCCCGCCCCGGTGCCCGTCGGCGCGAACCCCGGCTCCGCCGTGGACGCCTTCAACGCCGCGCAGACCGCCTACGCGGGGGAGTTCAAGAGCGTCATCGCGCCAGGGTTGGACATCGGCATTCTGTACGTGTTGGCGCTGGGCAGCCTGGCCGTGTACGCCGTCATCCTCGGCGGGTATTCGTCGAACAACAAGTATTCGTTGCTCGGCTCGTTGCGGGCGTCGGCCCAGGTCATCAGTTACGAGATCCCACTCGGCATGAGCATCATCGGCGTGATCTTGTACGCCGGGTCGATGAACATCGAGACCATTGTGGAGTATCAGAAGACGCACGGCTGGTTCGTCCTGTTCCAACCGCTGGCGTTCCTCCTGTTCATGACCAGCGTGTACGCCGAGTGCAACCGCCTGCCGTTCGACCTGCCCGAATCCGAACAGGAGTTGGTGGGCGGTTACCTCACCGAGTATGGCAGCCTGAACTTCGGCATGTTCATGCTGGGTGAATACACCCACATGATTACCACCAGCCTGTTGATGAGCCTGTTGTTCTTCGGCGGGTGGAACCTGTTCGGATTGGAGGACTCCTTCACCGACCCGCTGTGGGCGCTCGTCCTGAAGGCCGGCATCCTCGCGGCGAAGATGTTCTTCTTCCTGTTCCTGTACCTCATCGTCCGCTGGACCATCCCGCGGTTCCGGTTCGACCAACTGATGACGCTGGCGTGGAAGGTGATGATCCCGCTGTCGCTGTTGCACCTGCTGGCGGCCATGCTGGTGAAGCAGTTCGAGGCCCCGGACTGGGTGTTGAGCGTGGCGTCGCTGGGGCTGTTCCTCGCGGCCGGCCTCGTGTCGGTGGCGACCAACAGCGGCCCGAACAACGCCCCCCGCCGGCGGAAGGTGAAGCCGAAGATGGAAGCCGTCGCGTGAACCTGGCTCGTTCGGGTGGCCGTCTCTCCCCGAGAGTCGGTCCGAATGTCGTCGCACTCAAAGAGAGCGACCCACCCTGAAGGTCGCGTTGTATTCCCCGAGGCCGTTATGCCCATCGACAACAAAGACGTAGCGTGGTGCGAGGAGCCGAAACTCGGGCTGTTCGGCCAACTGTACCTGCCCATCGTGTTCGACGGGCTGAAGACCACCATCGGGCACATGTTCAGCCGGAAGGTGACGGAGCAGTACCCGGAACAGGAACCGGACCTGCCCGCGAACTACCGGGGCGTCCACCGGCTGAACCGCGATGAGGACGGGCGGGTGAAGTGCGTGGCGTGCTACATGTGCGCCACCGCCTGCCCCGCCCACTGCATCGACATCGTCGCCGCCCCCGCACCGGACGGGTGGAAGGATCGCGAGAAGTACCCGGAAACGTTCGTCATCGACGAACTGCGGTGCATCTACTGTGGCATGTGCGAGGAAGCCTGCCCGGTCGATGCGATTGAACTGACGACGCTGTACGACCTCACCGGTTTGAGCCGCGAGGCGATGGTGTTCGACAAGGAGAAGTTGCTCAGCGTGTTCGACCAGACGGCTCACGCGCCGAACACCAAAGACCCCGTGCGAACCCGGAGCGGGGCACTCGGTCCGGCGTCCGAGACGCCGCCGGGCGTAAGGTAGTCCGCACCCTCCGGGTGTGGTTCTTGAACCACACCCGGAGGGTGCGGACTTCTTTCACGCTCACCCTAGCCGCCCTCGTACACTGCCTTCGTTGTCATCCGAGACCCACCGAACCCACCTGATGCCGCCTGCCCTCACCAACCCGGTCGCCCAACTCGCACTCGCCGCCGTGCTGGGCCTGCTCGGGTTTTTCCTGCTGCTGCCGAAGCCGCGGTTCCGCTCGGTTGCCGGGGGAACGTTCCTCGTCATCGCCGCGTTCGCGGTGCTGGCCGGGTTCGTCTACCTGCGATTCGGCACGCCGATCGACAGCCTGCTGCCGGACATCCTGTTCTGCCTGTTCGCGGGCGGGGCAGTGCTGTTCGGCACCTTACTCGTGACGAACACCAACCCGGCACGCGGGGCCATCGCGTTCGCGTTCGTCATCCTGTCCACCTGCGGGCTGTTCCTGCTGCTGGCCGCGCCGTTCCTGGTGGCCGCGACCATCATCATCTACGCCGGGGCGATTATCGTCACGTTCCTGTTCGTGCTGATGCTGTCGCAGGTGACCGGCCCGTCGGATGAAAACGACCGCACCCGCGAGCCGCTGCTCGGGAGCCTGGCCGGATTCGCGTTCATCGGGCTGCTGCTGATGACGCTGAACTTGAGTGCCGCGAAGCCGGGCGCGGCGGTCGCCGAGGCCCCACTGCTGCCGACCGAACCGCTCACCCGCGCGGATCGGCAACTGTTGGCGGAAGCCGCGATGGAACTGGACCAGGCGCAGGCCGAGACGGACCTACCTGCGATCCGCGCCGGCGTGGAAGCGGCGAAGCGGAAGCTCGTCGAAGTGGTCGGAGAACCGGGGCAACCGAACAGCAGGACGACCGTCCTCGACCGGCACCGACTGTTCGACGGCGAGACGGCCGCCGACCCCCGCGAGGCCGCGTTCCTGCGGGCGACCGAGAAACTCCGGCGGGCAAACGTGAATCTCGAGGACGAAGCCGCGATGGCCACCTCGGCGGACGCGGCCAAGGCGGCCGCGAAGGCGCTGCGGGACGAGGTCGCCCTGTACTCCGGGTACGGCCAACTGCCGGCGCGGAACGTGGCGAACCTCGGGTTCGTGCTGTATTCGGAACACATCCTGGCGGTGGAACTGGCCGGCACCCTGCTGCTGGTCGCCACCATCGGGGCGGTGGCGATCGTCGGTCGCCGGAAGGAGGCGACGGCATGATTTCGCTGTGGCATTTCCTGGCGGTCGGGGCCATCCTGTTCGGCCTCGGGCTGATCGGGTTCCTGACCCGCCGCAACCTCATCACCATGTTCCTGTGCGCGGAGATGATGCTGCAAGGGGTGGTGCTGAACTTCCTCGCCTTCGGCCGGTTCCACGGGAACATGAGCGGACAGGTGTTCGGCCTGTTCATCATCACCGTCGCCGCGTGCGAGGCCGGGCTGGCGCTGGCCCTGTTCCTGATGCTGTACAAGCGGGGCAAGTCGCTCGACTCGGCCGACTGGCAGGGGGTCCGCGAAGCCGGG
>JBBRUO010000239.1:0-8491 GCA_038247725.1 Gemmatales bacterium | reverse complement strand
CCCCCCCCCCCCGCCGGCGGTGTTGTTCCTCTCCCGTTCGGAGTCCCGTCCATGAGTCGCACGATTCGTGCCCTGACCGTCGGCCTGCTGGCCGCCACCGCGGTCGCCTTCGCCGCCGACGAGCCGAAAGCCAACCCGGCCGCCAACCCGAGCGACGCCCGCCTCAAACAAGCCAACTGGAAGAAGCGGCACGAGTCGTTCGTCGCCCGCGCCGAGAAGGGCGACGTGGACGTGCTGTTCCTCGGCGACTCCATCACGCAAGGGTGGGAGGGGGCCGGGAAGACGGTGTGGGCGGACACGTTCACGGACTGGAAGCCGGCCAACTTCGGCATCGGCGGCGACCGCACCGAACACGTCCTGTGGCGGATCACCGAGGGGAAGGAGCTGAACGGGATCGACCCGAAGGTGGCCGTCATCATGATCGGCACCAACAACGTCGGCGCGAACTCCGCCGAACAGATCGCCGGCGGGGTGAAGGCCATCCTCGACGCGCTGCACAAGGCCAAGCCGAAGACGAAGGTGTTGCTGCTGGGCGTGTTCCCCCGCTCCGGCCAAGCCGTGCCGAAGGACGCCGCCGCCGCCAGCGTGTTGCAGCCGAAGATCAAGCAGATTAACGACCTGATCGCCAAGTACGCCGACGGCAAGACGGTCCACTACCTCGACTTCGGGGCGAAGTTCCTGAACGACAAAGGGGAACTGCCGAAGGCGGTGATGCCCGACTCCCTGCACCTGTCCCCGGCCGGGTACCAGATCTGGGCCGACGCCATCGCCAAGCCGGTCGCGGACCTGCTGAAGTGAGCCGGCGGGAGTTACTCCGCGTCCCCGACCGCCGCCACCCAGGATCGCGCCCGGTCGCGGACCTCGGTGGCGGTCACCGCGTCCGGGTCGCTGCTGGCGAACTTCGCCAAGTCGCACGCGGACAAAATCCGTTCCAGTTCTTCCGCCCGCTCGGCCGGCCACCCGGACAGTTCCCGGACGAAGGCCATTAACTCGCCGGTGGTGGCGGTGTCGGTCGGAAGCCCGAACCGGCGGCGGAGGAACCGGCGAACGATCTCGGCCACCCGGTGAAGGTGCGGGGTCGCCGCGTCCAGCGCCGCGACGGCCTCCGCCGTCGGGGGCACCGCCGGCTTCCGCTTCCGACGGCGGACGGTGGCGAACACGGCGGCCGCCAGCACGAGCACCCCGCCGCCGCCGATGGCCCACACCGCCGGCAGGCCGACGGGACCGGGCGGGGGCACCGGCGGCAACGTCTCCACCCCCGTCACCGGCCGCGCGTCCTCCGCTTTCGCCCCGACCAGATCCGTCCCCACCTTGAACGACAACGGCTTGTCACTGAGGCTCACCGCCTCCACCGCCCCCGCCGCCGTCACCCGGAACGGGGCGAACTCCAACGGCAGACCGTCGCCCGGCGCGTAGGGGGAACAGCGGTACTCCTGCGTCCACCGCTCGCGGCCGCCGGGCAGGGCTTCGGTGCGCGGGTCGCCGGCCCGCGCCGCCGACCACACCGCCACCGAGTCCCCCGCGAGGACGTCCGCCGGCGCGGCCACCCGGAGCGGGGCGGCCCCCTCCACCGCGACCGTCACCGTGACGGTGTCCGACAGGCGGATGGCGGTGCGGTCGGTCGTGATGGCGAGAGTGGGGTTCATATGGGGAACAGGTATCACGGTTCGAGGCGTTCGGCCACGACAAGCGTGACGCCGCCATCGACGCCGAGTCCCGCCGCCACGGCATCGGCCAGCGGTTGCGCGGCGAGGTGGCGGTTGGCGTCGGCGATCTCCCGCACGTCCGGCCGACGGTCGGCGGCCCCGCGCCCGAGGAGGAGCAGCTTTTCACCGGGCGCGAGGTCGGCCACCATTTCAGCGTAAACGGTGTCGGCCGCGCCCAGGAACAGCCCACTGCCGAGCCACACGGCGGCCGGGTGGTCCGGCTTCACCAGCACCGGCGCGGGGAAGCCGGCCGTCGCCACCCGCACCCGATCCGAAGCGGTGTCGAAGACGGCCAGGGTGGCGGAAAGCACGGCCGACTCGGGCAGCCCGGCGGATCGCACCGCCCGATTCACGGCCGTTAACGCGGCCGCAGGATCGCCGTCAGCCAGCGATTGAGACAGGGCGCGGGTCACGGCACTCGCCGTGATGCCCCCCCCGACTCCGCCGAGTCCCGCCACGTCCATCAGAATCACGGCCCGTCGCCCGTCCCGCGAGACGACATCCAGGCCGCCGTCGGTCGCCACCCCGAATCGCCAACCGTCGCCGTCGGGCACCGTCGTTGGTAAGAGTTCGGCCAGCCGTGTCACCAGCCCGGCGTCTTGTTCCGATTGGTCGTACAGCCGTTGCAGGCGCGCGGTCAAGTCCCGCAGTTCGTCGGCGCTGGCGGTGACGGTGCGGGCACGCATCAGGGCGCGGAGTTGGGCGACGAGCAGTGGGCCGCTGACCGGTCGAAGCAAGCAGGCGTCCGCGCCGGCGTCCAAGCCGGCGGCGGCGCGGTCGGCCGTCTCCTTCGACAGCAGCCACAACACCGGCGTCCGCGGTTCCGACTGGGTGCGCAGCCGACGGGTGAACGGCACCGGGTCGTCCAGGGTGTCCGCCAGGATGATGACGGCCGCCGGAGTGGGCGGTGTCGGGTCGCCGAACCGCAGCGGGGTGAAACCGGCATCGGTGATCGGGCCGAGAACGTCTGGCACCACCGCCCCGGGCGGGGCGACCAGGAGGACGACTGGCGAGTGGGTGGACATGGGCGAAGTTCCTTTTCGCTGCAACGTCTTCCGATTGTACTGCGCCGGGCGGACGAAGCCGCCGTCGCGCGCCTCGCGCACTATCTCGTTGGCCGATGGTCGGGAGTTTGCGATAATCGACCGGACTGCCGGTTTCCCAATTCGAACGAGGGCGGAACATGAAGCGAGTGCTAGCCGTGTGCGCGTCGGCGGTGGTCGCCGTGACGGTCGGAACGGCGGCGGACTGGCCGCGGTTCCGCGGGCCGAACGGCACCGGCGTGGCGGCCGACGCCGCCCCGGTCCAGTTCGACCTGAAGACGGACACCGCCTGGAAGACCGAACTGCCGGGCGGCGGGTGGGGGTCGCCCATCGCGGTGAACGGCAAGGTGTTCGTCCAGTGCGCGGCCGAAAGCGGCACCGCGCGGCAATTGGTGTGCGTGGACGCGGCCACCGGCAAGATCGCCTGGACGGCGGACGTGGACGCCGCCGCCCCGCCCGGCATGCACAAGAAGAACAGCGCCGCCTCCGGCACCCCGGCCAGCGACGGCGAGCGGGTGTACGCCGCCTTCTGGGTGGGCAACGACATCGCCATTCACGCCTTCGACTTCGCCGGCAAACCCGTGTGGAACACGACCGTCGGCAAGTTCATCGGCCAGCACGGGGCGGCCCACTCGCCGATGACCTTCGACGGCATGGTGTACTTCAACCTGGACCAGGACGGCGCGGCGGAACTGGTCGCCCTGGACGCCAAGACCGGCAAAGTGGCGTGGCGGAAACCCCGCAAGGCCCAGCGGTCCAGCTACACCACCCCGCTCGTGGTCGAGGAGAAAGGGAAGCCAGCGCAACTCGTCGTCGGCAGTACGACGACCGTGGACAGCTACGACCCGAAGACTGGGGACGTGAACTGGACCTACACCATCAAGTGGGCCAACCCGAACAAGCAACTGCGGGCCATCGGCCAGCAAGTGGTTGCCGGCGGGAACGTTGTCACCTATTGCGGCGAGGGCGGGGCCGGGCGGTACGCGGTGGCGGTGACACTCGGCGGCAAGGGGGACGTGTCCAAGACCGCCAAAGTGTGGGAGACCGGCAACCGGGAGAAGACGCCTTACGTGCCGAGCATGATCGCCCACAAGGGTCACTTGTACTGGGTGACGGACACCGGCTTCGCCTCCTGCGCCGACGCCAAGACGGGGAAGGTACTGTGGACCGACAAGGTGTTCGAGTTGGCCGTCTCGGCGTCCCCGATTCTCATTGGTGACACGTTCCTGGCGATCGACGAGGGCGGCAACGTGGCCAGTTTCAAGCTGTCCCCGAGCGGCCTCGGCGATGTGGAGAAGTCGGCCATCGGACAGACCGTGTACGCCACCCCGGCGGCCGCCGACGGGAAGTTGTTCATCCGCGGGGGCAAGTTCCTGTTCTGCATCGGCGGGAAGCGGTCATGACCGTCAGTGTCCTCACACCGCCGGGCACCGGGGCCATCGCCACCGTTCGGGTGGCCGGGGCCGGCGCGTGGGCGGCGGTACGCGAGCGGTTCAGACCGGCCGGGACGGATCCACTGCCGGAGTCGCCCGAGCCGCACCGCGTCTGGTTCGGCACCCTCGGCGACGGCGGCGACGAGGTGGTGATCGGCGTCGAACAGGGCGAACCGGAACCGGTGATCGCCATCCACTGCCACGGCGGTCGCCGCGTGGTGCGGTGGGTGTGTGAATTGTTGGAGCAGGACCTCCCCCCCCGGCCTCCTCTCCATGAATGGAGAGGGGGTGTTCAAGATACGTCAGCCGAAGTAGGTCCGTCTCGCCGAGATGGACTCGCCAAAAATGTCCGGTTCGGCGAACCGGACCTACTTCTGGCTCGCGCCCCGACCCTCCGCACGGCGTCAATCCTGCTCGATCAGCATCACGGCGCGTTCTCCCGCGCGGTCGCTGCGTGTCTCGAAGACCTCACACAACTCCCTCGGTTCGCGGCGCTCGCGGCGGTCGGCCGGCATCTGGTGGAGCCGTGGCAGGTGGTGCTGGCCGGGCCGCCGAACGTCGGGAAAAGCTCGCTCATCAACGCCCTCGCGGGGTTCGAGCGGAGCGTGGTCGCACCGGTCGCCGGCACCACCCGCGACGTGGTGACAGTACGGGTGGCATTCGACGGCTGGCCGGTCGAACTGAGCGACACCGCCGGCCTCCGCGAGTCGGGCGAGGAACTGGAAGCGGAAGGGATCGCCCGAACGAAGGCGCGGCTGCGTCACGCCGATCTGGTGGTGTGGGTGATGGACCTGACGGACCCGCTACCCCCACCGGACGGGTTCACCGGGGTGGTGGTGGGGAACAAGGCGGACTTGGCGACCACCAGTACTGCGGCGCTCCCCGTGTCCGCCGTCACCCGCGCGGGAATCCCCCTGCTCATCGGTGAAATCGTCCGCCGGCTGGTTCCAGTCCCGCCGCGACCCGGCGAAGGCGTGCCTGACACGCCAGCGCTCGCGGAGTTGGTGGAATCCGCCGCCGCGACCGTCGCCGCCGGCAACCCCGACGCCGCCCGCAAACTCCTCCGGGACCACATCGGCTAGCGGTTCGCATCGCGCCGGTGTTTCCGGGCGACTCGCCGCCGTTCGAGCGACCATTCCCTCCCCCGCTTCACCCGCCGTCTTCGCCGTGCCGATGACAGCCGGCGGTTAACTCTCCACAACGTGAGGTCGTAGATGCGGTGGGTCTTCGCCGTCGCTCTGGCCGCCGTGGCCGCCCCGGTGGCTGCCAAGCCGAGTTCGCTCCACCTGTTCGGCCCGGATCGCCTGACGCGGCTGAACCGGAGCATCGCCGGCACGGTGCTGGACTACACGCACAACCACGGGGTGGACCGCCGCGGTTGGTCGGCCGCGCTCGGCCAGCCGCGCGACGTGTACGTGTACCTGCCGCCGGGGTACGACGGGAAGAAGCAGTTCCCCGCCTTGTTGACGCTCCACGGGATCGGCCAGGACGAGCAGAAGTTCCTCGACCTGGTGCCACGGTTGGACGAGGCCATCCGCTCCGGCGCGCTGCCCCCGATGGTGGTGATCGCCCCGGACGGCAGCATCCTCGGCCGCCGCTCCGTTTTCAACACCGGCAGCTTCTACGCCAACTCGAAGGCCGGGCGGTTCGAGGATTACGTCGTGAATGACGTGTGGGGGTGGGCGAAGGCGTCGTTCGCCATCCGCCCGGAGCGGGAGGCGCACGTCATCGCCGGGGCCAGCATGGGCGGCGGCGGGGCGTACAACGTCGCCTTCCGCCACAAGCAGGAGTTCGGCCACGTCGTCGGCATCCTACCGGCGCTCGACTTCCGCTACACCGACTGCACCGGCAATTACTTCGGCCCGTTCGACCCGAACTGCGTCGGCCGGCGGATGGACTTCCCTCGGAGCGACGTGATCGGCCGCTTCTTCGGGGTCGTCCGTGTCCACCAGCGGCGGCTGCTGGACCCTCTGCTCGGCCGCGAGCAGGAGGGCATCAACGAGTTCTTCACCGAATACAACCCGATTGAGCTGCTGGTCTCCCGCGACGTGAAGCCGGGCGAGTTCGGCCTGTTCGTCGGGTACGCCGGGCGGGACGAGTTTAACCTGAACTCGGCGGCGGAACACTTCATCTACGTCGCCAAGCAGCGGGGCGTCGAGGTGTTCGCGGTGAAGATTCCGGACGGTCGGCACAACGTCGCCACCGGGCTGAAGTTCTTCCCGGACTGGACCCGCTGGCTCAAGCCCAGGCTTGCCCCGTATGTGCCGGCCGGCTACCGCGCCGGCGGCGGCTGCGACCGCACGACGACCGGGGCTGTGCGTCCGCGGTACTTGTCGCCGATGCCCTGCGCGCCCTGCGGCCTGGGGTGGTAGGGTGTTTGGCGAGTGGAGGAAGAGTACCCGGTCGGTGGGAGCGTTGGTTTTGACGTAGCCCGACTCTCCGAGTCGGTGGGGAATCAAGAACCGACTCGGAGAGTCGGGCTACGGAAGAGGACCAACCCGCCGGACGCCTAAGATGCCCACATGTCTGATCGCGTCGCATTCCTGAACCACATTGCCGAACACCCGGACGCCGACCTGCCCCGGTTGGTGTTCGCCGACTATTTGGACGAGCAGGGCGATCCGCTCGGCGAGTTCATCCGCGTGCAGATCGAGTTGAGCCACCTGCAAGGCCGGTTGGGCGACGAGGAGACGCAGGCGTTGCTGGCGCGAGAAGACGAGCTGTTGGTAGAACACGCGGGGACGTGGACCGACAACTGGAACATGCGGCTGGTTCGTGGGTTGCCAGAGAGTGTGCGGCTGAACTGGCGGGAGTTCCGCGGCCCCGTAGGGTCGGTGCTGGCCCGGTACCCGACTCTTCGAGCGGTGTCGCTCCGGCTCCCGGATGAAGCAAACACGGTGACGATTCTTCACACCGTCGCCGATTCCCCGCACCTCAGGGCCGTGCCCACGCTGCATGTGGAAAGCTGGCCCGACCCGAATTGGATCGACACGATCCTTGCCTCGCCGTACTGGAACCCCGCCGTCACCCTCCGACTCAACCTTTGGATTGACGGCCCGGCGGCCTTGCTCGAATCGGTCCGACTGTTCGCGGGTACGCTGGCGCGGGTGGAGTTGGTCCAGCCATTTCCTGGCCCGCCGGTCGGGCGAAACCCACACTACATCGACGAAGCCGTGGAGGAACTGATCGCGGACCTGAACACCGAAGTCGGCCGCGAGTTCGCCCACCTCCTGCGACCGTACGAGCGGCTGTACCCGTTGCTCGGCGACCTCGGCGGCGGGTTCTTCGCGGGGCATTTGAAGAGCGGCGCGCTGACGCTGTTCGGCATTGCGCCGGGGGGCCGCCGGGTGGCGTTTTGCACGTTCACGGACGAAGGTCGGGTGGATAAAGCCCTGTGGGAAGACACCACCGAGCCGCCGTGGACGCTGGATCGCCTCCGCGAGCGGTTCGGGTTCGAACTGGGATTCATCCGCGTCCGCGAGTTCGAGGCGAACAACCAACTGGCGGTGCGGTTCTGGCCCCGCGCGGCACGGGGCATCATTGCCGACGGCACATACGACGAAGACCCGGAGATCGCCGGCCACTTGGCGGACCCGCTGATATTCGCCGTCGGCTTCGGGGAGCGAGTAGAAGTGCGGGTGTCGTTCCGCACCGGCCGGGGGGCTGGCTGACAGCCGGCTGTCACTTCACCGCCCGCACCACGAACGTCGTCACACGGGGGCCGTCGGTCAGTACTTTCGCCAGCCCCGCCTTGCCGTCGAGTTCGCCGATGTGGGTTCGTGTCTTGCCGTCGAGGACGAACACGGTCACGTAATACTTGCGATCCGCCCGCAGCTTGCCCTTCGCCCCGATCACGAACTTCTCGACCGTGTCGGTGCCTTTGGTATGGTGGAAGTCCTTCTTCTCCACCAACTCGACCAGATCGGCCCCCTTGTCCGCGATGCGGGGGTCGTACTCGTACAGCCGCAGTTCCAGCACCCGCTTCTCGAAGGTCTCCAGTTCCTTCGGCACGGTCACGGTCCCCGTCACCTTCGTGTTGGGGTCGTCCTTCTTGTCGTCCGCAGAGAGGTTCGCGGCGGTGAACAGCATGGCGATCAAGTCGAGTCGGCGGGTCATCTTTGGAGGCCTCACGATTCGGGGGGAGGGAAACCGGGGGGCACTGTTACCGTCGATCTTAAACTCAATTCACGATGAGAACCGGAGTTTTTCCAGTTCCGGATCGAGCTCGAATCGCGGCCACAAGCGACTCACCACCCCGAGCGGATCCTGATTGATGCGGTCCACGAACGCCTTGCACGCGTCGAACAGT
>JBBRUO010000238.1:0-8542 GCA_038247725.1 Gemmatales bacterium | reverse complement strand
TCCACCGCCGGGGTACGGGCGCCTGGCTCGGGGGGTCCCGGGAAGGGCGTGGGGTTCCGTCTCACCCACACGGATCGGCGGCCGGGGGCGCCCCGCAACCGCCCGCGGCCGCCGATCCGTCGCTTCATAACGGACGGGAATGGTTTGGAGAACCTGTTCCATCGAGTTGCATGACGAGTTCGGGCATTGGCATCAAACGTGTTGAAGAACTGCCACGTTCGAGTTCGGAATCGCTCGCGTCAGTCGCGTGCGATTTTCGCGCTCCCGCGACACGGCACGCAACGGCTGGCACCGGATTTGCTGCCTTCCGATTTCAATTCCCGACTTCCGAGGAGGACATCCCGTGACACCGACGCCGACGCCAACACCAACACCCACGACGCCATCGCCGACTACTGAGCATACGCACACGGTACCGCTGCGGATCTACAGCCATTCCTCCATCCTTTACTGGTGGCCGGTCTGGTTCGTCGGCTTCATCTTGACGGCGGTGACGTACATGTACGGAACCCCTCATCAGCTCGAACCCGGCGGGCACCCGCGAGAGTTGATTCATCCCAGCAGTAACCTCGGCGTCGTGTACTTCGCCGTGATATTCATGGTCATCCTGATCACCAACCTGTCAGTCCGAGGCTTGGCGTCGGTGATCGTCATTCTGTCCGGTGCCTTCCTGACCCTCGCGCTGGCGTACTTGGGGTGGTGGGACGCGATCTTCTCGTGGTTCGGTGACCTGTCGATTCACATGACCCTGGGGGGCTACTTCTGGTTCTCCACCCTGCTGTTCGTGGCGTGGGTTGTGATCGTCTTCGGCGTGGACCGCGTCAGTTACTGGGAAGTCACGCCGGGCCAACTCACCCGGCAGTCCCTCCTGGGGGCCGGATCCCAGAGTTACAACACGCAAGGCATGGCCATGCAGAAACACCGCGAAGACCTGTTCCGGCACTGGCTCCTCGGGTTCGGCTCCGGAGACCTGGTGATCAGCACCTCCGGCGCGATCGCGAAGCAAATTAACATGCCGAACGTGGCGTTTGTCGGGTCCAAAGTCGACGAGGTCCAGCGCCTGATTTCGACGATCCCGGATAGCGATGATCTCTGAAGGTCGCATGTCGAGCGAAAAAACTGTGAGTCAATGCGCCTTTCCCACCGTGCAACGCCAAGAGGCCATCACCAAACAATGAGGCCCACCTCACCCCGACTACGACGGGACATCCGCGCCGGCCGTCTTGTCGAACCGGCGACTCAGGGCGTACAGCAGGGCCGCTGCCGACACGCTCCCTGCCGCGTAATACCACGGCGAGTTCCCGTAGTCCTCGTTTTTCGGGTTGATCCCGACGGTCACGAAGAGGGCCGCCCCCATGATCGCAGTCAGGGCGAGGGCGAAGGTGACTGTGGACATGGCGTCACGCCAGGAATGAGTCGCGGGGGTCATCGTCGGCCTCGGGGTCGGGTCGGGGATTGGCGGTCGGGAGCGGGCAGAACGACACGATGGCGGCCGGTCGGCACGTCGTTCCTGTTCTGGCGAACAGATCGGGGAGGGACACGGCCGCCGATCGGGTGAGGATGGTCAGTTTCCGACCGACCCTAACGACCGCCCGTCCGGCAGAAGCACGGTAGCCCTGGGCGGCGACCTCGTTGCCGATCTCCCGATAGATACGGGCGGCCGTGCGGATCGCAAGGCGGCAGCGCGGCGACAGGTATCGTAGGCCGGCCTCGCCCGACGCGTAATACCGGTGGGCCAGTTCCAGGCAGCGGCGGACGGCCGGGGCGACCGCGGCGTCGGTCAGCGGTTCGCCGGGCGCGGAAGCCCCGTGCAACCACTCCGCGGGCAGGTACAACCGGCCGCGGTCCCAGTCTTCGGCCACGTCGCGGGCGATGTTCGTGAGCTGCATGGCGATGCCCAGGTGGGCGGCGTGCGGCAACCCCGCGTCGTCCGTCACGCCGAGGGCGTGGCACATCATCAGCCCCACGACCCCCGCGACCCGGTGGCAGTAGAGCAGCAGTTCGTCGGCCGTCGCGTACCGCGTGCCAAGAACGTCCATCTCGAAGCCGGCGAGCAGTTCCAGCGGGTACTCGCGGGGAATCCCGCAGGCCTTCACGGCCCGGCGGAGCGCGTCCGCGGCCGGGGTCGCGACCGGTCGGCCCGCGAACACGTCGGCCACTTCGGTCCGCAGGTCGGCGAGCGCCACTTCGGCCGACGCGCGGTCTGCGGCGTGGTCGATCCGGTCGTCGGCGGCGCGGCACCAGGCGTAGAGCGCCTCGGCCCGTTCGCGGGCTTCGCGGGGCAGCAACCGGGCCGCGAGCGCGAAACTCTTCGAGTGCCGGCGGATCACCTCTCGGTCGCTCATAGCCCGTAGTCCTTTTGAACGACCGAGACTGTCGCCTTGGCCGAGTTCACCACTCCGGGCACGCCGGCCCCAGGGTGCGTACCGGCACCGACGATGTACAGGCCGGGAATACTGGCGTCACGGTTGTGCGGGCGGAAGTACGCGCTCTGCGTCAGCCGCGGGGCGACCGAGAACGCGGAGCCGTGGTAGGCGTTTAACTCGGTGCGGAAGTTCTCCGGCGTGAAGATGCGGCGGGTGACGATGTTCGCGCGGAGGCCGGGCAGGTGGGCTTCCAGCGCTTCCAGGATGCGGTCGGCGTAGCGCGGGCCGAAGGTGTCCCAGTCCACGTCCGCCTGGCCGAGGTGCGGCACCGGGCTGAGGACGTAAAAGGCTTCCCCGCCCGGCGGTGCGAGGGACGGGTCGGTCACGGTCGGGGCGTGCAGGTACAGGCTGAAGTCGTCCGGTACCGTGCGGCCGTGGAAGATGTCGTCGAGCAACCCCTTGTAGCGCGAGCCGAACAGGATGGTGTGGTGGGCCAGGTCCGGGTACCGGATGCGGGTGCCGAAGTAGATGACCATCAGCGACATCGACCAGCTCATCCGCTCCAGCCGGCGGGCGGTCTTCGTCGCGCGGGGTTCGTCGCGGTACAAGTCCGCGTAGGTGTGATGCAGGTCCGCGTTCGACACCACGACATCGAACGCCTCGTCGGCGGTCGCGTCGGTCGAGACGCGATGGAGCGTGCGGCCGTCGGGTCGCCGGTCCACGCGGGCCCGGCGGACCGGGGCGTTCAGCCTCAACTCGCCGCCCAGGTCAGTGAACAGCCGCACGAAGGCGTTGACCAACGACCCGGTGCCGCCCCGCGGGAAGAACACGCCCCACTCTCGTTCAATGTGGTGAATGAGCGTGTAGACGGCGCTCGTCTCGTACGGGTTGCCGCCCACGAGCAGCGGGTGGAAGCTGAACGCCTGCCGCAGGTGCTCGTCTTGAATGAACCGAGCGACGGCGGAGTACACGCTCCGGTCGGCCCGCAGTCGGGCGAGGTGCGGTGCCGCCTTCACCATGTCCCAGAACCGCAGGAACGGCTTCGCCCCGAGCTCCACATACCCCTTGTCGAAGACCCGCCGGGAGTACGCGGCGAACCGCCGGTAGCCGTCCTCGTCGGCGGGACTGATCCGGCGGATCTGGTCGATCAGCGCGGCCTCGTTCTGGACGTAGTCGAACCGCACGCCGTCCGGCCAGACGAGCCGGTACAGCGGGGTGACGGGGAGCAGTTCGACGTAGTCCGCGAGCCGCTTCCCGCCGGCCGCGAAAACTTCCTCCAGGCACTCCGGCGCAGTAATGACTGTCGGCCCGGCGTCGAACGTGAACCCGGCGTCGTGGTACACGTAGGCGCGGCCGCCGGGCCTGTCGCGGGCCTCGAACAGGGTCGTGCGAACGCCCAGCGCCTGCAGGCGGCAGGCGGCCGCCAGCCCGCCGAACCCGCTGCCGATGACCGCCGCCCGCACGTCATCCATTGGGAGCCGCCTCCGGCGAATGGTACCGCCGTCGGAGCATCATGACCGACAGCACTAGGGCCACGATCAGCCCGGTGAGCACCCCCAGCTCGATCATGAGGCGTTGAAACACGATCTCCGTTACGTTGAGCGGCTCGGCCAGTTCGGCGGTGATGACCAGCACCCGGCGGACGCCGGCGATCAGCCCGATGAGCAGGAAAGGCTCCGGGGCCAAGGTGTGCTCCCGGAACGACACCTGCACGGTGTACAGGATTTCGACCACCAGCAGCACCAGCAGCAGCTCTTCGATGAGTTTGATGACCGCCTCGCCGGTGAGGGTGAGGGCGAGCAGGTGCTTGCCGAAGTGGCCGGTGGCGGCCACCAACATGTACAGGGCGGTGCCGGCCAGCAGCACCCCCAGCCCGACGAAGATGACGTCTTCCAACAGCCGGAACACCCGCGTGATCACGGTTCGCGTTCGGTCGTTCACCAACGGTTCAGTCACCATTCCGGTCCTCGGTGTCAGGCGGCCGTCCGCAACAGTCGGTCGAGTTCGGCGCGGACGGCGGCCAGCGCCGGGTGCGGGCCGACGGCGGCGGCCAACTCGCGGTGCGCGTCCGCGAGGTGTTCGCGGATCGCCCACATCGGATCGGGGCCGAGGGCGGCAAGCAGCTCGTGGGCGAGCGCTCGTGCGTCGCCGGTACCGGCGGCCAGCTTCGCCCCGCGCATCTGAAGTGCGTCGAACTTCGCCGCCGGGAGCCGGTCGGCGGCCCACGCCCACGGCCACGTGACGCGGCCGTTCACCAAGTCCTCGGGGTGCTTGATCGGCCCGGCCGAGCCGGTCAGTTCACCGAGATCGTTGAGCATTTGCAACCCGACGCCGAGCTGAATTCCGAAGTTGCGGAGCGCGACCCGCGTGTCCGGTTCGCCGCTGGCGGCGGTCGCGCCGAGTTCGGCGGCCAAGCCCAGTAGCGCGCCCGTCTTCCACTCGCCGGTGACGCGGCAGACCGAGATCACGTCCGCCGGGTACAGGTCGCCAACGCGGGCGGCGAGGTCCAGCGCCTGCCCTTCGTGGCACACCCGGATGGCGTCGGCGGACGCGCGGTGAAGGGCCAATTCAGTGGCCGGCGGCAGGTCGAGCGTCTTCAGCAGGGTCAGCGGCCAGAAGTACAGCCAGTTGCCCAGGTTCAGCGCCGCCGGCAGGCCGATCAGACGGTGGAGCGCCGCTTTCCCGCGCCGCTGGATCGACCCGTCTTCGATGTCATCGACGATCAGCGACCCGGCGTGGAGGAGTTCGACGAGCAGCGGCAGTTCGGCCGGCGGGGCGTCGCGGCCGCCGGCCAGCGCCCACGCCAGCGACACCAGTCGGCCGCGGAACTTCTTGCCGGGGCGGTTCAGGAACTCCGCCGTCGGGCCGACGAGGGCCGCCTCCCAAAGCGGAGCGGGGACGCCGGGCGGGGCGGCGCGGACCCGCGACAGGAGGGCGGTGAGGGGGTCGGCGGGCGACGGCAACACGGCCGAAACGAGCGGCGGAGTCAACGTACGGGCGACGGGCATGGTCGCGCCTCCGGGCGGTGGATCAATCGGGAGAGGGCCAGCGGCGGCGGCCACCCGGCCACCATCCGCACGGCATCGAACGGTCCGAATTCCAGGGCGTAGAAGCGGCTCATGAGCGCGTCCGGCAGCGACCGGTACAGCCGGCGGAACACCTGCCACCGCTGCTCCGGGACGACGGCGGTGAACAGCAGGCGGTTGAGGAACCGGGCGAACCGCTGCCGCGGAGCGAGTCGCCCCGCCAGCGCGGCGGCCGCCGCGTGTGCCCCCTCGGGCGAAGTTCTCGCCACGGCCAACGCCAGCCGAACGGCGACCGGGAACGAGTACCCGGTCGCCGGATGAAGCCAGCCACCGGCATACCCGGCGACCAGCGGGCCGGCTGGATCGACGGCGATGCGACCGCCGGCCCACGGCATCGGCAGCACCCCGGCTTCCTCGCGGACGACCACCCAGCGGCCAACGTTCCGAGACTCGATGTAATGGCCGACGCGCTCCCGAACCGCGGCCGTATCCAGGGCTGGGCCGTCGGCGAAGTACGTGTCTTCGACCAGCACGCGGTGCGGGGTAAACGGCAGCGTATACACGAACCGGTAACCGTCGTCTTGAGACACCGTGGCGTCCATCACCGTCGGCAGCGCGTCAGGCCACGGCCGCTCGGTCTCGATTTCCAGGCCGACGAACTTCTGATACCCGGCGCGGTGTGGCGGGTCGGCAGCCTCCGGCCCGCGGGCGTCAATGACGCAGCGGGCGGCCAACTCGGTGCCGTCGGCGAGACGAACGTGATTCTTCGAGAGTGACACCACCTCCGTGCCCACTCGTAGCTCGCACCCGGACTTTTCCAGCACTTCGGCGAAGCGTTCGGAACGGATGGCGGCGTACCGTGTCGGCACGCGGCGGGCGTAGTTCGGGAACGCCACCTGATATCCCTGCCATTCGGCGGCGAGAAGTGGGCGGACAAACGCCTCCGCATCCGCAGGCAAGTCGCCTGCGTGGAACGACCAGGTGTGGTTGCCGGCCGGCTTCGCCGCCCGCTCGAGGACGGTGACACGGGCGTCCGGCTGAATGTGACGCAACACCAGCGCGAGCAACCCGCCCTGCAACCCGCCGCCGACGATGATGTAGTCTCGCCTGCTCATGCCACGACCTTTTCGCCGACTGGCGGGATACAGAACGGGTTGGCCCGCCGAAACCGAGCCACCGCATGGAGCAGGATGTGAGGGATGGCGACCGCACTCAGCCCCAGAAAAACGGCCTGCACGACCACCGGCTGCAACTCGCGACCGTCGGCAAACCACCATGCGGCGGCCGCGGTCGCCACCACCGCCAACCCCGCCATCGGTGCGGCTAGCACCATCACCCGCCGCAATCCCCGCCGCGGGTTCACCGGGTCGGCACGGCGGACCAGCGCCACCAATTCTCGCGTCGAATGCCAGCCGCAGAAATAGACCGCGAACCCGACCAGCGTCGGCGTGACCGCGAACATCGTAGCGAACACAATGTTCCGGACTGCCGACCCCGCTCCTGGCGCGAACGGCAACCACCCCACGAAGAACGCCGCTAACGCCCACAACACCGGTTCGGCCGCAGTGATCCCGTCGCTTACCCGGATGACATCGCCGGACGGAATCACCCAGCAAAGCAGTCCTGCCACTTCCGTCGGTCGGAAGAGCAGTGGCACCCAGATCACCATGCCTCCGCAGACCGTCCGGGCTGGCTGCCAAACGCCAGGATCGTCGCCGAAATGCACGGCCGAGATCAGGAAGAACAGGACGACGGTGAGCGCCGGCGCGACGAACCAACCGGCAATCACGAGGGCCGCCGTGCCCAGGTAGAAGAGGCCGAAGGCGGCGAGCCACCACCGGCCCAACATCGGTTTGAAGACGGCTCGGCCGAACACGTGGTCGAGGCCACCGTGGGGCATCCCCACGACGGCGATCACCAGTGCGAATCCCCCGACGACGACGACGGGCGGAAAGTCGTCCATCGCTCGCCCTCGTACCGGAAAACCGTTACGCGATGGCCACGGCCGCCTTTTCCTGCTCGGTCAGTTCGGCCGGCGACAAGGCATCGGTCTTGGCGCGGGCGATCAGGTAAATCAGCACGCCGAACCCGGCCTTGGCGGTGATGTCGGCAATGGCGTACCCGACCTGGATACCAACCACCGCGAGGGCCGACTTGTCGCCGACGAGGAAGCCCGGTTTCGCGCCCGGCAGCGAGTCGCCATAGATGGCGTACGCGATCGGGTAGAACGCCCACGTGATCAGAAGCACCAACCGGGCGATGGAGAGAAGCCCCTGTGCCTCTTTCGGCTGCGTGTCCAGCGACTTCGTCAGCTCCACCCACAGGACGTAAAGGATGTAGAAGAAGGGGATGGAGGACAGCACGCCCCAGACCAGACGGGTCGTCCAGTCGGTGGACACCTCGCCGGGGTATCCGAGGCCGATCATCAGGGCGGCGGCGATCACCAGCTTGATCAGCAGCGGGCGAGCGATCACCTTCGACAGTGCCATGACGGCGACCAGCTCGACCATCAGTAGCGGCACCGTCAAGATCCAGTCGGCGTACCGGTAGAAGTCGTTGAACGCCTTCCCGGACGGCTCGTAGGTGCCGCTCCCGGGCGTGAAGGTGAACGCGGCCTGCCAGCTCTGCCGGATCATGAAATAGTGGTAGGCGGCGATGGCGACGACGATGCCCGAGACGAGCAGAGCCGGCCGGTACTTCGGGGCGACCGACGAGCGAGCCGCGAAGAAGAACAGCGAGGCCGCGCCCATCGTGGCCACGGTCATCGAGAACACGTTGTCCACGATGTTGAACTGGTTCAAGTCGAGTGACGGGAGCAAAGCGAAGAGAGACACAGGAAAGATCCTCTGGCGGCGGAGGAGAGTGCCGGATCCGTCACCGCCGCCGGTGAGTGGAGCCGTGCATAGACCTCATCCCCATTACATCCCTCTGGCAGTGAGCCATGAGGAACGAACGGATGTGGCCGGACAGCCGTCGCGAGGCTGATGCGCTGAAAACAGAGTCCGACGGGGACAACTCGGCTCGCGTTTCGGAACGGGACAGTGGTATGACTAGTCCTTCCCGCGAGGAAAGTCACGTGGTCTCCGCAGATTGCTTCGTTTTAAACTGCGAGACAGATTCGAGAGGTAACCGATTCGCTGGATTTTTTTT
>JBBRUO010000237.1:0-8597 GCA_038247725.1 Gemmatales bacterium | reverse complement strand
GGGCGAGGCGGTTCGGCATGGCGGGCACGCGGGTGGGAGGGTGAAGGGCGTCATGCGCATGATAGGGGCGCGGGAGTGAGTCAGTCCGGTTCGGCGAAGACGGACGAGGCGGCTGAATCCAGTAGCGTTGTCCCGTCGTGAGCCGTGCGGGGCACGCAACACACCTCCCCTCGTTGAGGGGAGGTCGCCGCGCAGCGGCGGGAGGGGAGGTGTCTTCGACATTGGTGGTGGGAATCTCCCCTCCCGCCGAGTTCCAATCCTCGACCTCCCCTCGTTGAGGGGAGGTCGAGGATTGGCAACCCCACCTCGAAGGAAAACCCACAGTGGGTTCGGTCAAAACCCGCTACCATTCCCGCATGAAGCTGTTCTTCACCGACCGGTTCGTCCTACCGCTGCCGGACGGCCACACCTTCCCGATGAGTAAATACCGGCTGCTCCGCGAGCGGGTGGAGGCGTCCGGGTTGCTCGCCCCCGGCGACCTGACCGAGCCGACGGCCGCCACCGACGAGCAGTTGTGCCGCGCGCACGACCCGGATTACGTCGCGGCGATGACCGCCGGACGGGTGACGCGGGAGCAGATGGTCCGCATCGGCTTCCCGTGGTCGCCGGAGATGGTGGAGCGGTCGCGGCGGTCGAGCGGGGCAACCATCGGGGCGGTGCGGGCGGCGCTCGCCGACGGCATCGGCGTCAACCTCGCCGGCGGCACCCACCACGCCTTTCGCGGCCACGGCGAGGGGTATTGCGTGTTCAACGACACCGTCATCGCCACGCGGGAGTTGCAGGCGGAGGGGAAGTTGCGGCGGGTGGTGGTCATCGACCTGGACGTTCATCAGGGCAACGGCACCGCCGCGCTGTGTCGGCAGGACGATTCGACTTACACCTTCTCGGTCCACGGGGCGAAAAACTACCCGACCCGCAAGGAGCGGAGCGACCTGGACATCGAACTGCCCGACGGCACCGAGGACGCGGCCTACCTCGCGGCGGTGGAAGCGGGTCTCGCCCGTTCATTCGCCGAGCAGAAGCCAGAGTTTGCCTTCTACCTCGCGGGGGCGGACCCGTTCGCCGGTGACCGCATCGGCCGGCTGGCGGTGTCGAAGGCCGGCCTCGCTGAGCGGGACCGACTGGTGTTCGACGCCTGCCACCGGGCGGGCATCCCGTTCGCGGTGACGATGGCCGGCGGGTACGGCAAGGACGTGACGGACACCGTGGACATCCACTGGCAGACCGTCGAGCGGGCGATTCGGGCGACGAAGGGGTGAGACAGTCCCGCCGGCTATTTCATCAGTTCGCGTTCGACTTTCTCCAGCAGTTCCCGCACGGGCCAGCGGCGGTCGCCGACAGCGACCTCGGTGCCGGCCGCCAGCCACCCGTTCACCCGCTTCTCGGCGGCCACCGCCGTGCTGTGCGTCTTCACCCCGAAGTGCTTGGCGATCTCCCCGTAAGTCGCGGCCGTGTGCTTACGAGATAGATAGGTGGCGATGGCGCGGGGGTGCGTGACGGCCCAACTGCGGGCCTTCGACTGCAACGCCCCGCCCGGCAACCCCAGCACCGCGACGACGGCCGCGTCCACGTTGGCCACCGTCACCCCACGGACTGAATGCCGCAGCAGGTCGCCGAGTGCCTCGCGGGCCAGCGCGGCGTCCACCGGCTTGCCGGTCACGCGGGCGTAGTGCCGGAGGGTGTTCACCGCCCCTTCGAGTTCCCGCACGTTCCCGCGCAGCCCTTTCGCCACCAGCTTCAGCACGGCGTCCGGAATCGCCGGCGTGCCGGTCGCCTTCGCCCGCAGCACCCGCAACCGGGTGTCGTCGTCGGGCGGCAGCAGCCCCCACACCCCGCCGCCGAGTAGCCGGTCGGTCAGTTCCGGCAGCAGGTCGTCACTCAGCCGCGGGTGACAGTCCATCGTCACCACGACTTGTCGGCCGTCGGCGACGAGCGCGTCCAGAGTCTGTAGGAACTCCCGCTGGGTGCCGGGCTTCGACGCCAGGAAGTGCAGGTCGTCCAGCAACAGGGCGGCGGTGTCGCGGAACTGCCGGCGGAACGTCTCGTGCTTCTCGAACCGGCTGGCCTGGACGAACCGGGTGGTGAACTCCTCGGCGGTGACGTAGACCGGCTTGTCGCCCCGCCCGGCCCGCAGCCCGGCGAACAGGCTTTCCAGCAGGTGCGTCTTGCCGGTGCCGACCGGCCCGTGAATGACCAGCGGATTCGGCGCGTCGTCGCCGCCTTCCAGGATGCTTTGAACGGAAGCGTGGGCCAGACGGTTGCACGGGCCGACGACGAAGTCGGACAGCGCCCGCCACCGCCGGGCGTTTCGCGGGGGCGGGCGAACGGGTTCCGGTTCGGATGCCGGTTTCGGCTCCGCGTCCAGGGCTTTCGCTTTCCGTCCGCGGGAGGGCTTCGGCGGCGGGGGCAGTTCGTCGCCGAACAGGGTGGCGCGGGGCTTCGGCAGCGGGGCTTTCGTGGCCAGCGGCTCCGGGCCTTTCACCGCCACCGGCCCGTCTTCGCCGAACCGTTCCGGGGACACCTCGAACCGTACCGCCGGGGAGCCGCCCAGCACCTGGGCGGCCGCCTCCCGCACGGCGTCGCCGAAGCGGTCTTCGAGCCAGTCGCGAAAGGCGTCGTCGGGGACGTGGACGGTGACGCCGCCGCGAGTCGCCGCGAACGTCGTGCGGGTGCGGAACCACATCTGGAAGCGGGCCGCGCCGATCCGCTCGCGGACGGCCGTTTCCAGCCGCGCGACGGGCGTATCACCGGTCGTAGTCTTATCGTCGGGGGCGGGCACGCACGGCTCCAGTCGGCACGTCGAACGCGACCAGGCCGGGCAGATGTGCCGTCGGCTCGGGGCGTGAAGTCTGGGTGACGGACGGTTCCCGTCGGTTTGGTTATCATCGGCCCTTTCCGGCGGGTGCCAAGCAACGGCGAGGTCGGTTGGCGGAGTCGGGCCGAAGTGGTACGGGCGCAACCGCGCCAACCACTCGCGGGCGTAAAATTCGGGCGCGAGCGGAGCAACCGGCGGAATCGGATTCGTCGCCGTGAACGGTCCAAATTGGTGGTAAATCCAGCGCGTCGAATGGGGCGGATCGCTTGCCCGCCGGCGGTTCATCCGGTCGAGTCCGCCCCGTTCCACAGGAACACGTGTTGTCGCTGCCGGCTGTGGAGGCCGTGCCGCGCGTAAAGGTGGCGGGCCGGCCGATTCCGCTCGTCCACGCTCAAGTAGAGCGAGCGCCCGGCGGCGGCCGCGAAGTTAACGGCCGTACCGATCAGGCGACCGCCGACCCCCCGACCCCGTGCCGCCGACACGACTCCGAGATACGCCACCTCCATCGCCTCCGTCCCGTCCGCCGACAGTAGCAGGACGCCGAGCGGGACGCCGTCGGGGTCGGTCGCCAGCCACCAGTTCGGTGGGTCCGGCTGCCCGTGGCGGAACCCGGCCAGTACCTCGGCGGCAGTCCGGCCGGCGTTCGCTTCCGGCACGTCCGAGGAGTCCTCGTAAGTGGCGAGCAACGTGTCCGCGAAGGCGACCGGATCCGCGACCGCGTAAGGGGCGAGGCGAACATCCGGCCCAGCGGTCGCGAGTGGCACGGCGGTCGGTACTTCGAGGGACAAGTGGAGGATGTCGGTGACGAGGCGGAAGCCGTGGCGGGTCAGTACCGCCGCGCGGGCCCGTTCGTCCTCGTCAATGAACGCTTGCGCGGCAGTCACGCCGGCGGCGGCGAACCGCGCCACCGTCGCCTCGGCGAGCGCGTCTTGAACGGCGTCCGAGTCACCGCCGGGCACCAGCACCACGGCCGTCCCGCCGGGCAGGTGTTGCGCGACCATGCCGCCGGCGGCGTCCCCGTCGCGGGTGGCGACGAGAACTCCGGCGGGCGGGATTTCCCCCTCGGCAAGTAGCCAAACCAGATGATCCGCGCGGAGGCTGGCGAGCGGCTCGCGGAGGTGGGCGAAGGTCCAGCGGGCGACGGCGGGCCAGTCGGCGGGGCGGGCGACGGCGATGTGGACAGGGCGCATGCGGGGGTTACCCCACCACCTCGCACGGCACGCGGCCGGCGGGGGTATCGGCGTCCAGTTTCGTGCCCGTGTCGCGGTGCTTCCACCTGACGTAGCCGAGGGCCACCGACCCGCGGCGGGGGGTGACGGTCGCGCTCGTCACCACCCCCGCCTCGTCGGCACCGGCGAACAGTTTCGCGCCGACCGGCAGCGGGTCGGGCGATGTCGCCGTCAGTCGCACGCAGCTCCGCGGCGCGTGGCCGGCCCGGTCGCGGCTCATGACGATCGGCTCCTGGCCGAGGTAGCAGCCCTTCGTGAACGAGACGGCCCGGTCCGCGTCTCCGACTTCCATGACGAAGCGGGTCTCGTCGATGTCCGGGCCGTACACCGGGGTTCCGGCCTCGATCCGCAACGCCTCATACGTCGCCGGCGACGCGGGGACGGCCCCGCACGCGGCCAGCATCTGCCACACCCCGGCCCCCCGCTCCGGCAGGCAGACGATGTCGTACCCCGGCACGCCCAGCGGGTCGCGACGGCGGAGGCTGCACGTCGAGGTCGCGCCGAACGTCCGCTCCATGTGATGGAATTCGGACAAGTCCGGCACCGCCGCCCCGAGCGCGGATTCGAGGACCGCCTTGGCGGTCGGCCCGGCCAGGTGCAGTTGCGCGAACCGCTCGGTCACGTCCTCGACCTCGACGGCCTCCGAGATCAGGTACTTGTCCAGATGCTTCAACAGCGCGGCGGAGCGGCCGGGGGTGGTTTCCAGCCACAGCGCGTGCTTCCCGTCGCCGGTGCGGATGTGGTACACCCACGCCTGGAACAGCGCCTTCGCCCGGCTGTCGCAGAAGTACGTCTCGCACCCGCCGCCCAGGGGCAGCGATTTGATGTCGTTCGTACTCAGGTTGCCGAGGAAGGCGGGCGCGTCCGGCCCGGTCAGCCGCAACTTGCCGACGGACGAGCGGTCGAACACCGCCGCGGCGGTCGTGGCGGCGGCGTACTCGGTGCCGAAGTCACCGCCGGGCCGGGGGGTGAGGCGAGCCGGCTCGGAAATCAGGTTCAGCGTAAGGGACATGGCGGGCCTTTGGGAATCGGACGGGCGGGTCACTCCGACTTCTCGACTTCGATCCGCGTCTTGTGGGCGTCCTGGATGACGGTGACTTTCTCGGCCGCGTCGATCAGCCGGTTCAACTCGCTCGGCTTGCTGATGACGGTCGCGAACAACTCCTCGACCACCTCATCGGGCCACTCGCTGGCCACGAACAGGCTGGCCGCGTTCGCCGCCCGCGCCCACAGCAGGGCGGCCGTCGGGTCGTCCGCGTTGGCCGCGCGAATTCCCTTCAGTGCGGCCGCCGGGGTGTCCGCGCGGCGGAGCACCTCGGTCGCCTCGTCCAGCATCGGCGAGGCTTCGGTCAACAGCACGATCCGCGCGTCCGGACCGGCCGCGCGGCGGGCGGTGTTGACGGCCGCCGCCAGGTCCAGCAGCGTCACCCGCTCCCACGCCCCGGACACCGCCGCGATCACCAGATCGGCTTCGGACTCGGCGACGCACTTCCACCGCGCCTCCAACCGCTTCGCCCCGTTCGTCGTCGAGCCGGGCAGACCGACCATCACTTCGACCACGCCGTCGCCGAACCCCTCGATCACCTGCACCAGGAACGGCCCGCCGAGCAGCCACATCACTTCGACCGCCTCGCCGCGGAGGTCCGGCTTGTCGGCGTCGGGCGGCGGGTGGGCGAAGGCGGCGCGGGTCTCGGCGTCCGACAGTACGGGGAAGAGGGCCGTCTCCCCCCCCCACGGGCCGTGCGTCGGGTGGTACGTGCGGGCGGTCAGGACGGCGACGAAATCGGCCTCGGCGACGGTGCGGTTCAGGTACACCCGCCGCCCCCCCTGGGTGGCGGCCACATACGCCAAGCGGGTGATGTCCTCCGGGTCGTGGACTTCCACATGCACGTCGTCGAAGGCGTCGGGCAGGTCGTCGATCCACTCTTGCCGGCCCGTCGGCGGGGGCACCACCAGCGTGACCGCCGACGACGGAATGCCGGCCGAATCGAGGTGTTCCAGCAGCACGCCGACGAGGGTGCCGACCTCCGGCAGCCGCTCGTCCACGACGATGGCTACTTTGTCGTCCGGGGTGACGGCGCGGCGGACGGGCGCGTCGATCCCGATGGGCCGCTCGAGCGCGGCGCGGAGCAGGTCGGCGGCGTCCTCGAACGCCTCCGGCTCGACGTCACGGATGACGGCCACCCGCTTGGCGTCCGGCACGGTCACCGTCCACAGCCCGGTGCCGACGGCGATTTCGACGGTTTCGCTCATGACACTCCGCCCGCGGAAATAGGGCAGTGGGCATTATACGCCGTCGGCCCGCCGCCGACCCGTCGGCAGCACGAACCGCACCAGGAAGGTGAAATGCGTCAGCGTGCCGAGCACGTCCGTGACGTGCAAAATTTCGTGCGGGCCGACGACGCCGGGAACCGGGTTCGGCCACTTCGCCACTTCCACGACCCCACCGACGGCGTACACGGCCACTGCCGCCAGCAGCCACCCGACGCCCCGCCCACCGACCCGCCGGGTGTACGCGTGGATCGGCAGTAGCCCGACCGCCGCCAGCCCCGTGTAGACCCCGACCATCACCGGCACGGAGATCGTTTCCGACACCCACACCGCGACGACGCCAACCGCCCCGAGCGCGCCAACCACGGCCACGCAGATGGCTCGTACCCTGCCGCGCAGCAGATAAACGAACACCGGCCACTCGGACCCCACCACCAGCACGAAGATGGCGGAGAAATCCAGCCGACGGAAGAACTGCGACTGCTCCGGCGAGGCGAACGCGACGGAGTGATACAGCCCGCTGGCGGTGTACAGGAACGCCACGCTCGCCCCGTAGGTGGCCACGGCGGCACGGCTGGCGGGGGAGTGGTCGCGGGTCAGCCGCACGAGCAACAGCGCGGCGAACACCGCCCACCCCGCGAACGCCAGGTGGATGCCGCCGCTGATCGGGTCGTGGAAGTCCATCGCGCGGTTGTATCGAAATCGAAGCGGACCCAGCGCCGGAACTGCTGTCCGCCGCCGAGAAGGGGGTCCGCGACGAACTCCGCCGCTACAACGAACTCGTCCAATCCTTGTCGGCGATCCGCCGCCTGCCGACCTCCCGCACTCCGCGTGAGAACCGCCATGTTTCCCCTCCTCGTCGCCGTTGTCGGGTTCGCCCCCGCCGACCTGCCCGCCGGTTTCGCTGCCGCCCGCGCGTCCGACGGCGACCCCGTCTCTGGAACCGTCGCCAAGATCGGCCCCGGCTTCGCGGTGACGTTCGCCGCCCCCACGCCGGCCGTCGCCGCCGGCGACCTTCTGACTCTCGCCCGGTCGGACAAACCCCGCCCGCCTTTCCCCGCCGGCCCGCACGTCGTCCTCGCCAACGGCGACCGCCTCGCCGGCACGGTCGCGGGTGGCAACGGGCTGGCCGTGAAGTTGACGGCGGGCTTCGGCAACGGGCAAGCGATGTCCTTGCCGCTCTCCGCCGTGGCCGCCGTGTGGGTGGTTCCGCCGCCCGCCGACACGCCCCCGGATGTCGCGCGGTATGCGTGGGTGGAAGCCGACAAGAAGCAGGACGTGCTGCTCTTGCGGAACGGCGACGCGCTGCGGGGCCGGCTGGAAGCGGTAGCGGCGGACGGCGCGGGGTTGCGCTTCAAACCGGCTGGCGAGAAGGCCGCCAAACCGTACCCCCTGGCGACGGTCGCGGCCGTGGCGCTGGACCCGACGCTGTCACGGGTGAAGACCCCGAAGGGGCCGTTCGCGCGGGTGACGACCGCCGACGGCAGCCGCATCAGTTTCGCCACCCTGCTGTCCGACGACGCCGTGGCGACCGGCACCACCGTCACGGGGGCGAAGGTGAGCCTGCCGATGGCGGAACTGGTCGCCGTGGATGTCCGCCAGGGTCAGGCCGTGGAACTGGCCGACCTGCAACCGGCGGCGGTGAAGGAGGAAGGCTACAACGGCGTCGCGTGGCCGTGGGCGGCGAACCGGAGCGTCCGCGGTGCCCCTCTCCGACTCGCCACCCCGCGCGGCGAGGAAGTCTTCGACTCCGGCCTCGGCGTGCATTCGAAGTCAGCGCTGACGTACAAATTGGGTGGGAAATACAAGCGGTTCGAGGCGGTGGTCGGGCTGGACGCCGCCACCGGACGGCGGGGCGCGGTGGACGTGCGGGTGCTGGTGGACGGCAAGGAGGCGAAGCTCGACGGGCTGAGCGGCCTGACGGCGGCGGCCGGGGCCAAGGCGATCCGCGTGGACGTGACCGGCGTAAAGGAACTGACCCTGGTGGTGGACTACGGCCCCGGCGGCGACGTGCAAGACGACGTGACCTGGGCCAACGCCCGGTTGGTGGAGTGAGCCGGAACGGGTGCTCGTGGGTGGTGCCGATCAGCCGCCCGTTCACCGTCAGGTCGAGCACCGGCCCGATCCGCTCGAACCGCCGCAGCACCCGCCCCGCGGTGAGGACGCCGTCGTCGTGGAACTCGTCCCGCGACACCAGTGTATCGCACCCGTCGCCGAGGGCCGATCACGGCGAGCATTGCGAGCGAGCGAACAATGGATGCGGGTGCCGGGCTTCGTTCGCT
>JBBRUO010000236.1:0-8619 GCA_038247725.1 Gemmatales bacterium | reverse complement strand
GTACATCGGCGGCGAAGGGCACAACCTCCAGGAACACAGCATCGTGCTGGTTCGCGGCGGTCGCGTCCGCGACTTGCCCGGTGTGCGGTACCACATCGTCCGCGGCGTCCTCGACTGCCAGGGCGTGCAGGACCGCAAACAGGCCCGCTCCAAGTACGGGGCCAAGCGGGACGGCAAGTAAACCCCGTCGGGAGTTTCAGGTTTCAAGTTTCGGAGTTTCAAGGAATCCCACCTCGACAACTCCCGGACCTTCGACCCTGATACCGCGAAACAATCCTCGTGTTGAAACTCCGAAACTCCGAAACTTGAAACCGAGATATGGCCACCAAAACGCGAACCGCCGGACACACGACGCTCCAACCGGATGTCCGGTTCAACTCGCTGCTGGTCAGCAAGTTCGTCAACTGCCTGATGCACGACGGCAAGAAGGCGACCGCCATCCGCGTCTTCTACGCGGCCATGGAATTGATCCGCAAGCGGTTGCCCGAAGTCGATCCGCTGGTGGTGTTCACCGACGCCATCAACAACGTCAAGCCGGCGTTGGAAGTCCGCTCCCGGCGGGTCGGCGGGGCGAACTACCAGGTGCCGATGCAGGTGAAACCGCAACGGCAGCAGTCGCTGGCGATCCGCTGGCTCATCAACGCCATCCGCAGCAAGTCCGGCCGCCCCACCCACGAGCGGTTGGCCGACGAACTGATGGCCGCCGCCCGCCGCGAGGGCGAGGCCATGGCCAAGCGGGAGCAGACCGTGAAGATGGCCGAAGCCAACAAGGCGTTCAGCCACTTCGCGTGGTAACGAGCCGAGAGCGACCAGCCGTCAGCTATCAGCTTCCCGAACCGTCTGGTTGGGGTGGCTGGTAGCTGACACTCTTTACTCGCCATTCCCCCGTTCCGGGAAGGACACCCGTGACGACATTCACCCCAAGCCCCACTCAGACGCTGGCCCGTTTCCGACAGTTGGTTCAGCAGTGGAAGGACGAGTCGCGATACCTCTCGAACACCGCGCAGATGGCGATGCTCCGGTCCTACCAGAGCATCATCGGGATGGGTCCGCAGGCCGTGCCGCTCATTCTGGACGAACTCCGGCGCGAACCGGATCACTGGTTTTGGGCACTCGAGGCGATCACGCTCGAAAACCCCGTCCCGCCGCAGGACGCCGGGCAACTCGACAAGATGGCACAAGCCTGGATCGATTGGGGATTCAACGCGAGGGTCATCTCCTGATGGCCCCCTCCCCACGATTCCCCAACCTGTCGCCCACGAACCACAGCGAGACAAGCCCCGCCACCCCGCAATACAACTGCGTGGCGTGGGCGGCGGAAGACACCGCGCGTTGGTGGCAGCCTGGAAGTTACTGGCTGCCGGCCGACTGGCCAGGCAACGACTTCGGCCTGGCCGCGCTGGAACGGGCCTTCCGCGAACTCGGATACGAGGACGCCGGTGGCGACGATTCGCTCCAACCCGGTATTCAGAAGGTTGCCCTGTACGGCTCCGGATTCGTATACACCCACGCTGCCCGCCAACTGCCCACCGGCAAGTGGACGAGCAAACTCGGCAAGAGCGTGGACATTGAACACGACTATCCGTCCGTCGTGGCGGGCGGTTTGTACGGCGACGTGGTGCAGATCATGAGACGCCACGTCGCCTGAACCTCCTCCCCGGTCCTGTTTTCCAATCATCGCCCCGTTCGTAGACTGCGATGATTCGTGGCGACCAACACCACCGCCATCGGGCTGACTCGGCTCAACACCGACGGCTCACGGCTCAAGGCGTCCCCAATGGCCAAATCCTCACCTGTCGATGACCTCTTACGGCTCCGCAACCTCGGGGTCATCGCCCACATCGACGCCGGCAAGACAACGACCACCGAACACCTCCTGTTTTACGCCGGGGTGAAACACAAGCTCGGCGGCGTGGACCAGGGCAACACCGAGACCGACTACGACCCGGAAGAGCAGGAGCGCGGCATCACCATTTACTCGGCGTGCATCCCGCTCCAGTGGCGCGGGTTCACGGTCAACCTGATCGACACGCCCGGCCACGTCGATTTCACCGCCGAGGTGGAGCGGTCCCTCCGCGTCCTCGACGGGGCCGTCTGCGTGTTCGACGGGCAAAAGGGCGTCGAGGCCCAATCCGAGACCGTGTGGAAGCAGGCGAACAAGTACCGCGTGCCCCGTCTGGTGTTCGTTAACAAGATGGACGTGGTCGGGGCGAACTTCGCCAAGACGCTCGACACCATCCACAACCGCCTCACCCGCGACTACGCCGCCGACGGCCGGCCGGTGCCGATCGTCATCCCCATCGGGGCCGGGTCGGTGAAGGACAGCGGCAAGCCGTTCGCCGGCGTCATCGACCTGATCGAACAGAAGGCCCTGTATTTCGACGCCGGCGACTTCGGCAAGACGGTGCGGGTGGAACCCATCCCGGAGGAAGAGGCGGCCGTCGCCGCCAAGGCCCGCGAGGCGCTGTTCGACGCCCTCACCCAGCACGACGAAACCGACCTCATCACCACCGCCGTGCTGGAAGGCCACGAGCCGGACATCGAGAAGGTCCGCCAGCTCGTCCGCGAGTTGACCCTCGCCCGCACGATTTACCCGGTGCTGTGCGGGTCCGGCCGCGAACACATCGGCATCCAACCGCTGCTCGACGCGGTCACGTATTACCTGCCCAGCCCGCTCGACCGCCCGCCCGTCACCGGCACCAACCCGAAGTCGGGTAAGACCGAAACCCGCAAGCCCGACCTGACGGAGCCGTTCGCCGGCCTCGTGTTCAAGGCCGCGTGGCACCCCAGCGGGCACCGCTTCTTCATCCGCATTTACAGTGGCGTGTTGAAGCCGAACTCGCGGGCACTGAACTGCGGACGAGAGACGCGGGAGAACATCGCCAAGCTGTTCCACGTTCACGCCGACCCGCACCGCGGGCTGGAAGAGGTGGACAACGGGTTGGCCGGGGACATCGTCGCCGTCGTCGGCCTGAAGGAGTCGATCACCGGCGACACCCTCTGCGACAACCAGCACCCGATCCTGCTGGAAAGCATCAGCTTCGCCGAGGCCGTCGTCAGCCAGAGCATCGAACCGGAGAGCGGCAACGACAAGGATAAACTAGCCGGCGCGCTGGAAATGCTGCAACTGGAAGACCCGACGTTCAAGGTGAAGGACAGCAAGGAGACCGGCCAGACGCTGATGAGCGGCATGGGCACGCTGCACCTGGAGGTGAAGAAGCACCGGCTCGAACGCGACTTCAAACTGAAGGTGCGAGTCGGGCAACCGCGGGTCAGTTACCGCGAAACGCTGCGGAAGGGCAAGACGGTCGAAGTGACCGTCACGCATCTCGGGCCGAAGCCGACGTATGCGTACCTGCGGGTGTCGTTCACCACGTTCAAGATCGACCGGCCGGTCACCGTGAAGTACACCGCGCCCGGCGACGCGCTATCCGCCTTGTTCGCCGCCGCCGCCGAGCGCGGGCTGAACGACGCCTGCCAGACCGGCGAGTTCGGCTACCCGATGACGAACCTGCAAGCGACCGTCGTGGACGCCAAGATGGACCCGGCCCTGAGCACCGAAGACGCCTTCGTGGTGGCCGCCGCGAAGGCGTACCGGCAGGCGTGTGAGGACAACATCGACCTGCTCGAACCGATCATGAAAGTGACGGTGACGACGCCGAGCGAGTTCCTCGGCAACATCACCGGCGACCTGGCCAAGCGGGGCGGGCAGATCGAGGACACGAAGGGCGACAGCACGGCGGAAGTCATCGCCAAGGTGCCATTGGAGAAGCTGTTCACCTACGCGAACGAGGTGCGATCGCTCAGCCAGGGCCGGGCCGCCGCCGCCATCGAGCCGTTCAGCTACGAGGTCGCCCCGCCGGACGTGGTCAGGCGCGTCCGGGGGGATTGACCGCCGTCAAGCGGGCGCCGCCGTCAGCGATTCCACGGCGGCGAGTGCATCCCGCAGGCGCTCCTCGTGAGGGCCGCGAAGCAACTTCCACGGCACCGGTTGCTGCGCCAACTCCTCCGCGAACCAGCCGTGCATGACGTGACGGATCGCCTCGCCGTCCCGCAGGCCGTCCTGCACGAACGGGATTTCGTCGCCGGTGAGTAGGTACAAATCGCACCGCCCGGCGGCGACGATCGCCCGCACCCGCGGCTCGTCGGTGCCCAGATACCGGCGGTGCCAGAGCGCGGTGGCGAAGGCGTTCGTGTCGCACACCAGCACGCGGTTCGCCTGTCTCGCCGCCGCATCCTCTCGCCGGGTTTGCTCCTCCGCGATGTGAACGAACTCGTCACTCCCCCATTCCGTCTCGCCGCGTGTCAGCTTGATTTCGCAGTACTCGCGGCCGTACTCCGGCACCCACACCGTCTTCAGTTCCGCCGCCAGCGCTTCGGCCAGCGTGGTCGTGCCGGTCGATTCCGCGCCCAGCACGCACACCCGCTTGGCGAACCACCCCCGCGCCGGCGGGCGAAGGTACTCCCAGTTCGTGTCCGGGTCGTCACGGATCGCGGTGCCCGAACACGGCACGGCCGCGCGAGCTTGATCCACCTTCACATGAACGCTGCCCATAAAGCCGGCGTAGGCGTCGCCGTAGCCCTCGGAGGTGAACACGGCGTCGGGCGGGCCGCCGAGCCAGCGGACGGTATTCACGGCCCACACCCGCGAGTCGGTCGCGTCGTACCGGTCGTCGATAACCATCACCGTCGCCGTGGGGTGGGCTTCCAAGAGCCAACCGCCGCGCACCGCGCCGGGGATCGGGTCCGTCGGCTTTTCGCACACGATGACCGTGACCCGCTCCGCGTCCGTCAGCGCGCGGTCGATGAGGAAGTGATGCCCGGCGTGCGGGGGCAGGAACTTGCCGACGACGACGGCGGTGCGAAACGTCATCGCGGCACCTCCCGCATCGTCCGTCGCCAGGCGAACAACCCGATCACGCACATCACGAGGAAGACGCCGTACAGCACGGCCGTCAGCGGCAGATCTCGGCTGACGTACAGCGGCACATAGATGATGTCGGCGATGATCCAGAAGTACCAGTTCTCGATCCGCTTCCGGCAGAGCAGGAACTGCGCGCCGAGGCTCAGCGCGGTGGTGACCGCGTCGCCCAGCGGGGCGGAGCCGTTCACCGCGAGCAGCAACTCCCGCAATCCGAAACTGGCGACCGCCACGAACACCCCGACGGCCAGCCACTCCCGGCGGCCGGCGTGCGTCGGCTTGAGTGGCATCGCGTCCGGCCCGCGCCGCACCCAGTTCCACCAGCCGTACACACCCAGCGCGAAGAACACCACCTGGAGGCCCATGTCGGCGTACAGCCGCGTGTCCAGGAACAGGACGAAGAAGACGGTGTTGTTGAGCAGGCCGAGGGGCCAGTTCAAGATGTGCTGCCGGACTACGAGCCAGACACACGCGCCGCCGGTGAGGAAGCCGAACACCTCGTACCAAAGCAGCCACCCGGCGGCGGCGAACCCGAGAAGCGCCGTGGACGCGACCGCGGCCGTCGTCCATTCGTACCACGAAACGCGGCGGCTCATGGCTGCTCCGGTTGCGCCGAGATCGCTTGCCACACATTTACCGCGTCGCGGTGCGGGGCCACGTCGTGGACCCGGAGCACTTGCGCCGCGCCGGTCGCCAAAGCGAAGCACGACACCGCAAGTGTGCCGGCCATGCGGTCGGGGCGGTCGCGGCCGGTGAGTTGGCCGAGGAAGCCTTTCCGCGACACGCCCAGGCAGACCGGCCGGCCGTGCCGCTGATGAGTGCCGAGGTGCCGCAGTTGCGCGAGGGTGTGGTCGAGCGTCTTGCCGAAGCCGATGCCGAGGTCGAGGCAGATCGTCTCCGGGTCGATCCCGGCCGCCGTCAGCGTGGCGATTCGCTCGGCGAAGAAGGCGTCCACCTCGGCGACGACATCGGCGTACTCCGGCTGCTGCTGCATCGTCTGCGGCGTCCCCCGCATGTGCATGACCACCACGCCCGCACCGAACTCTTTCGCCAGGTCAGCCATCGCCGGGTCGCGGAACCCGGCCACGTCGTTGACGATGCACGCCCCCGCATCGAGGCACGCGCGGGCGACTTCGGGCTTCATCGTGTCGATGGAGATCGGCACCGCTGTTCGCTTGGCCAACTCGGTCACGACCGGCCGCACGCGGCGAAGTTCCTCCTCGGCCGTCACCGGCGTGGCGTTCGGCCGGGTCGATTCGCCGCCCACATCGAGGATGTCCGCGCCCTCCGCCACCAGTCGGAGGGCGTGATCGACCGCCGCCGACGGGTCGAAGAACTTGCCGCCGTCGGAGAAGCTGTCCGGGGTGACGTTAACGATGCCCATCACCAGCGGCCGCGCGGCGAGGTCGAACCGGTGTTCGCGGCACTTCCAAACCAGGGCGGGGGAGGCGGTCATTGCTTCGGTGCGTCCCGGTGGGTGGCGTGACAAGCGGTACACGACTTGGCGGAGCGGGCTAACGCGGCGTCGGCAGCGGAGTGATCTTTCGCGCGAATCGCCTTCTCCAACTCGCTCGCGGCGGCTTCGGCCTCGGCGAACGGCATCCCCGTCCCCGCCGGCAGCCGGGCGGCTTCGCGGTAGTGTTCGACCAGTTGCACCGCGTCATGCGGCGGGTCGATGTCCGGGTGGTTTTTCGGCGGCGTCCACCCGGCGGCCTTGGCCAGCTTCAAGTGGTCCCACCGTTCATCAATCGCGACCATGCGCTTCGTCAAATCGGGCACGGTCGCAGTCTTCGGGAAGTCGCTCGGCACGCCGTCCAACTCCCCCGGTGCGGGTCGGGCCAGCGACTTCGGCAGCCCGACGAGGCCGGTGTACTTCGGGTCGGTCCCGGCCTCGGCCATGAGTTTGGCCGCTTGCTCCGGCGTGTAGTTCGAGTCGAGTAATAGTTGAATGGCCGCGCAGGCGGCCGGGCCACGGTGCTTCCCGTGGTGGCAGTGGACGTACACCGGGCCGGGCAGGTCGCGGACGGCCTTCGCCAGCTTCAGCGCCTGCTCGCGGGGGATGCCGTCGTACCCGACCGGCAGATGAACGTAGCGCAGCCCGTGTTTCTCGGCCTCGGCCACGTCCGGGGTCGATCCGTCCACGGAAATGACCGTCTTCACGCCGAGCGCGTTCAGGGACGCGAACCCCGTCGGGCCGTCCGGCGAACTGCCGCTGAGCAGTTGATCGGAGACCCGGATGAGGTTGTGGAGGCCGTCGGTCGGGAGCGGTTCCTTGGGGACTTCCCGCCCGCACCCGGCCGCGACGAGGAGCAACAACGGCACGGCGAGCGATTTCATAGGTCGAGGGTCACGGGGGCGGAGGGCATCTTGGAGAGGATGTCGCCGAACTCTTCCTCGGTGTACGCCCGCATCAGGCAGGTGCGGACGTACCCCTTCTTGGCCAGGTGGGTGGTGACGGCGATCACCTTGTTCTCGTCGTCGGACACCAGCGTCAGCACCCCGTCGAACTCGCCCAGGGTCCACAACTGGCTCTCCACCATCACCCCCATCGCGGCGGCGGTGGACTGGAACTCGGAGGCGCGGGCGACTGTGTCTTGAATCTGCGAGATGCCGATCTCGGTGTACTTCACCAGCAGGATGTAGCGGACCATCGCGGGGCACTCCGTGGGGTGGGGGCGGTCACACCGCCATGATGACGGTCTTCACTTCGGTGTACAGTTGGAGGGCGTATTGGCCCAGTTCCCGCCCGATGCCGGACATTTTGAACCCGCCGAACGGGGCGGCCGCGTCGAACACATCGTAGCAGTTCACCCACACCGTCCCGGCTTTCAGGGCGTTGCTCAGGCGGAAGGCTTTCTGCACGTCGCGGGTCCACACCGCCGCCGCGAGGCCGTAGAAGGTGCGGTTGCCCCGGTCGATCACCTCGGCCGCGTCCTTGAACTTCAGAATGGACATGACCGGCCCGAAGATCTCCTCCTTCGCGATGGTCATGTCGTCGGTCACGTCGCCGAACACGGTCGGCTCGACGTAGTACCCCTCGGCCGGGCCGCGTCCGCCGCCGGTGAGCAACTTCGCCCCGTCCTTCTTGCCGGACTCGACGTAACCCATCACCCGCTGCTGCTGCTCCTCGCTGATTTGCGGACCCTGTTCGGTACTCGGGTCGAACGGGTCGCCGAGCCGCCGGCCCTTCGCCTTGGCCGTCATCTTGTGAACGAACTCGTCGTACACCCGCTCCTCGACGAACAGCCGCGACCCGGCGACGCAGCACTGCCCCTGGTTCAGGAACAGGCCGACGTAAGCCCCGGCGACGGCCGCATCGATGTCGGCATCCGCGAAGACGATGTTCGGCGACTTGCCGCCGAGTTCGAGGGAGACCCGCTTGAGGTTCGATTGCGCCGCGGCCGTCATCACGATCTTGCCGGTGGTGGTTTCCCCGGTGAAGGCGATCTTGTCCACGTCCATGTGGCCGGCGAGCGCGGCCCCGGCGGTCGGCCCGTAGCCCGGCACCACGTTGATGACGCCGTCCGGGAAGCCGACTTCCTGCGCCAACTTCGCCACCCGCAGGGCGGTGAGCGGCGTCTGCTCGGCCGGCTTCAACACGACGGCGTTCCCGCACGCCAGCGCCGGCCCCCACTTCCATGCCTGCATCAGCATGGGGAAGTTCCACGGGATGATCTGCCCGACGACGCCGACCGGTT
>JBBRUO010000235.1:0-8619 GCA_038247725.1 Gemmatales bacterium | reverse complement strand
GGCGACCCCAAGCCGGACCCGAAAGTGGACCCGAAGCCGCCGGCGACCGACGACCCGGACGAGAAGCAGGCGCGGTCCCGCCTGGATCTGGCGAAGGAGTGCCTGGACGAGGGCAAGAAGGAAGACGCCGCCCGGCTGCTGAACTACGTCCTCAAGAAGTACCCGAAGACGCAGGCGGCGGCGGAAGCGAAACAGTTACTGGACAAGAACAAGTGACCCGCCGGGGGCCGAGGCCCACGTGACCGACCCCGTCGAAGACTGGTTGAAGAAGCGGCCGTGGCCGTGGTCGCCGCCGGAGACCGCCTCCCCGGAAGGGGTGGTCGGGGTCGGCGGCGATCTGCGGCCGGCCACCCTCGTTCGCGCCTACGGGAGCGGCGTGTTCCCCTGGTTCAACGAAGGCGACCCCATCGTCTGGTGGTCGCCGGACCCCCGCGCGATCATCCCCCTCGACGCCTTCCACGTCCCCCGCCGGCTCGCCGCCACCGTCCGCAAGAACGCCTTCCGCGTCACGGTTAACGCCTGCTTCCACGATGTCATCCGCGGGTGCGCCGACCGTCCCGGCGAGGGCACCTGGCTGACCGCGGACATGATCGCCGCGTACACCGCCCTGCACCGTGCCGGTCACGCCCACAGCGTCGAGACGTGGCTCGGCGACGACCTCGTCGGCGGCGTGTACGGGGTGGCGATCGGCGGGCTGTTCGCGGCCGAGTCCATGTTCCACCGCGCCACCGACGCCTCCAAGGTGGCGCTGGTGAAACTGGTCGAGCGGCTGACCGCGCGGGGCTACACGTTGCTCGACGTCCAGATCGTCAACGACCACACCCGCCAGTTCGGGGTGATCGAAATCCCCCGCACCGAGTACCTCGCCCGCCTGCGGGTAGCGGTTGCTATGCCGGGGGTGACGTTTGCGTAAGGCTGAGAAAAATGGACCGTTGCCGATCCGAAGCATTTGCAGTCAGGTTACTTATGACAAATACTGAAAATCCGGTTGAAATCAGGGGGAGGTACCATATACCGCGTTAATCCCTGGTTGTACTTCCCTAGAAGAGAGATCCCGATGAAGACTTCTCTCAGCTTGAGCCTGCTCGCCCTCGTCACACTGTTCACGGAAGCTCACTCGGCTCAACCGGTTCCGGCACCGGTTCCGGTGGCACCCGCCCTGACATACACCTCCGCGAACTACACGCTCAGCAGTGGGAATCAAACGCAGACGTTCTCGGTCCCGTTCAACGCTGATGGTGTCGGTCTTCCAGCCATCGCCAGTACGGTGCCAATCTCTATTAAAGGTACTTATGCCCCGACGGACGGAATCTGGACGATTCAATTCACCTTATACGAATACGATGCTTCCGCTGGTCACACTGTAGGTCTACCGGTCTCCGCGAATGCTACCCTCAACAACGGCGTCTGGTCCGTTACGGTGAACAACCTTGCGGCTGGCAAAGCGTACAAACTCAGGGTGGGTGGGTTGCGTAACGGTACGGTCATCCCGCCAGTGACGAGATTCCTCAACATCGCAAACTGACCACACTTGCGGTGAGCTCCATAACAGCGAATCGGAATCGGATCGCAATAATGAATTGCCGGTGTCTTCGATTGTTCCCCGATCACAAGGCCCCCGCGAGACACGCACATGCCGCCAGTTCGTCGTGGCCTCACCCTCGTCGAGTTGCTGGTTGTGATCGCCATCCTTGCGATCCTCATTGGCCTACTCCTCCCTGCCGTCCAGCGGGTCCGCGAGGCGGCGGCTCGGGCCTCGTGTGCGAACAACGTGAAGCAGGTCGCCCTGGCGTGGCACCTGCACTCGAGCACACACGGGTTCTACCCGACGGACGGTGGCTCGTACGCCCTGGACGATCAACCGCAAAACGGCCCCATCCGCTTCACCAGTCTGGGCAACCCGGTGCCGGGTGGCTTTCGCACCGACGACCAGTGCGCGTCGTGGCTGTACCAGGTGCTGCCGTTTCTTGAGCAGGAGAACTTGTGGCGGCAGGCCGACGCGCCGTCCATCCGGGAAGCCCGCCGCCGTATCCTGGCGACTCCGGTGAAGACCTATTTCTGTCCGTCCCGCTCGCGGCCGCAGACGATTACACTCCTTCCGGATCCGTCTTCCCCGGATCACACCTGGTATCCGATTCGGGCATCCAACGACTACGCCGCGAACTCCGGGGATTTCGGCAAGTCGAATGGCGTCTTCGGTTTCGCCCCTGGGCGAAGCGTGCCGCTGACCGAGGCGGCCGTGACAGACGGCCTTTCGAACACCCTCTTCGTCGGCGAAAGGCTGATCCCGCGGGACTTCTATCTCGGCCCGAACGGTTTCACCGAGACCGGGTACGCTTGGGACGGTGGCGAATCGTTGTGCCTCGGGTGGGCTCCGTTCACGACTCCCGGTCCGTACACCCCGCTGTCCGATGGCGACGACCGAAAAAACCCGCGAGTGAAACGGTTCGGCGGGCCTCACCCCGGCGGTGTCGTGTGCGGTTTTGGCGACGGGTCCGCGCGACTGGTTCGCTTCACGGTGTCGCCGGCGACGTGGTGGAACCTGTGCCGACGCGACGATGGGAACGTCGTCGGCGACGACTTCTGACCCCAATCATCGGAGGACGACATGCGGATCGCACTTCTCGTCGTCATGGCGGCCAGTGCCGTGCCGGCGTTCGCGGCCGACGAGCCGAAGTTGGAGTTCACGCGACTGAGTTACATCGATGGCAAGGAGACGAAGAACAACGCATTCGAGAACAATGGAGCCGGCCTTCCCGTTTGCGGTCCGGAGAATTCGGTCACGTTCTCCGGCACGGTCACGGCGGTGGGGAAAGTGTCCATCGAGATCGAAGTGGCCGAGGTGAGCGTTTTCGACCCGAAGAAAGTGATCGGGAAGGCCACCACGTTCAAGCCGGAGGTCAAGGACGGCAAGTGGTCGTTCACGATCACGCCGCCCAAGAAGGGCGAGGAGGCGGTGATCGCCTCGGGCAAAGCGTACCACTTGAAGACCACATTCGTGGCGGATGGCAAGGAAGTTCCCGTGCCGATTCACCTGTTCAACGTCGGCAACTGATCCCGCGAATCTCTCCGATCACATAACCTCCCGCAGGCGCGCCGACCGGCGCGTCCGCGGCCGTTTGGAGGCGAGTCGGAACACGTCTCGAACCGCTCCGCACGTCTTACTGCCCATCCCCCCCGCCGGCCGTACACTATCATCTCGCGTGCCGTTCCTCTCGCCGTCGCCGGGTGACTTGCCGCCGATGCCCGACCGCCCCGCCGCCGCCGAACCGCCGCCGATGCCCGACCTGACCGGGCGGACGCTGGGCGATTTCCGCCTGCTCCGCAAGATCGGGCAGGGCGGCATGGGGCAGGTGTACCTGGCGCGGCAACTGTCGCTGAAGCGGGAGGTGGCCCTGAAGATCCTCCGGGGGGATTTGGCCGATACGGTCACGGCGCACCGGCGGTTCCAGGCGGAAGCCGAGGCGGTGGCCCGCATCAGCCACCCGAACATCACGCAGGTGTACGCCGTCGGCGAGCAGGACGGGCTGCGGTTCATGGCCCTGGAGTACGTGGACGGGCGGAACCTGCGGGACTACCTGGATCGCAAGGGGCCGCCCGACTTGCCGGTCGCGGTGGCGATCATGCGGCAGGTGGCGATGGCCCTCCAGAAGGCCGGCGAACTCGGCATCGTCCACCGCGACATCAAGCCGGAGAACATCCTCCTCACCCGCAAGGTGGAAGTGAAGGTGACGGACTTCGGCCTGTCCCGGTACTTCGGCGGCGAGGAGAAACCGCTCAGCCTGACCCAGAGCGGGATGACGCTGGGCACCCCGCTGTACATGTCGCCGGAGCAAGTGCAGGGGAAGCCGGTGGACCACCGCAGCGACTTGTACAGCTTCGTGGTGACGTGCTATCACCTGCTCGCCGGCTTCCCGCCGTTCACCGGGACGACGGCGTTCGACGTGGCGGTCCAGCACGTCCAGCAAGAGGCCGAGCAACTGCGGGGGATCCGCCCCGACCTGCCGCCGGAGTTGTGCGCGCTGGTGGCGCGGCTGATGATGAAGGATCCGGCCGACCGTTATCAAACGGCGAAGGACGTGACCCGCGACCTGTCCCGGATTCAGAAGGGGAGCGGCGGCGGCGTGACGCCGACCGACACCGGCGCGCTGTCGATGCCGTCCAGCGCCCTCGGCCCACTCAACCTGCAAGTGTCGTTGTCCGGGTCGGCGGTCGGCGGGGTGGCGGTGGCCCCGGCCGCCCCGGTGGTGGTGGCCCGGCCGAACCGCTGGCCGTGGCGGGTGCTGGGCGGGGTCGGGGTGGTCGCCCTGGGGTTCCTCGGCTGGTGGGGGTACGGGCGGGCGCACCCCGTCGTCGAACCGCCCCCGCCGCCGGCGGTCGTCGGGCTGCCGGACGTGCCGCTATCGGCCCCGGTCGTGTCCGCCCGCGAGCGGGAGTTGCGTGCCCTCGCGGGGGTGACGCCGCCCGGCCCGCCGCAGGCCCGCGCCGCCCTCGACCTCGGCCTGTACTCCGTCGCCGAACACCGGCTCGACGACGCGGACGCGGCGTTCCGTGAGTTGGAAGGGATGAAGCTGAAACCGGCCGACTTTCCCGTCTCCGCTCACGCGCTGGCCAAGTTCGGGCAGGGGGTGGTGCTGGCCCGGCGGGACTTGCCGAAGGAGTCCGTCGCGCAGTTCGAGCGGGCGGTGGCGGCGCTGCCGCGCGGCGGGCAGCGGAAGGAGGTGGACCAGTTCTTCTTCGAGCACACCGCCTTCGCGCAGGCCGTGTCCGCCGCCGTCGCCCGGAACGCCGAGAATCTGGACGCGATGAAACAGAAGTTGCCGACGAATCTGGACTGGCTCCGCTCGCCGAACGGCGTCCTCACCCGCCCGCGCTGACACCGCCACCCATGCCAACACTGCTCCAACGCGGGTTCGCCGAAGTCGTCGGCACGTTCATCCTGGTGACGTGCGGGTGCGGGGCGGTCGCCGCCAACAGCGAGACCGGTGCCCTCACGCACCCCGGCGTCGCGCTGACGTGGGGCCTGGTGGTGCTGGCCCTCATCTACGCGCTGGGCGACCTGTCCGGGGCGCACTTGAACCCGGCTGTCACGCTCGGCTTCGTGGTCGCCGGCCGGTTCCCCGGAAAGGACGCGGCGGTGTACGTCCCGGCGCAGTTCGCCGGCGCACTGGCCGCCGCCGGCTTCCTCCGCCTGATGTTTCCGGAGGACACGCTGCTCGGCAGCACCCTGCCGCGCGGCGGCGACACCGGCCGGTCGTTCGCGCTGGAAGTGTTCCTGACGTGGTTCCTGATGCTGACCGTGCTGCGGGTGTCCACCGGCGCGAAGGAGAAGGGGATCACCGCCGGCATCGCCGTCGGCGCGATCATCGGGCTGGAGGCGATGTTCGCCGGGCCGCTGTCCGGGGCGAGCATGAACCCGGCCCGGTCGGTCGGCCCGGCGGTCGTGTCCGGGCACCTCGAACACCTGTGGGTGTACCTCGCCGCGCCGCCGCTGGGCGCGGTCCTGGCCGTCTTGACGAACCGCCTGCTGTCCGTTCCGGAGTCCGCGCGATGAGTCTACCCCGCGTGTTGTTCGTCTGCATCGAAAACTCGAACCGCAGCCAGATGGCCGAGGCGTTCGCCAAGATCCACGGGATCGACGTCGTGGAGGCGCACAGTTCCGGCTCCCGGCCGAGCGGGAAAGTGAACCCCCGCGCGGTCCAGTTCATGGCCGAGTTGGGGTACGACCTGGCCGCGCATGCCTCGAAGTCGCTCGACGAGTTCAACGGCACCGACGTGGCCGTCGCCGTGACGATGGGCTGCGGCGACTACTGCCCGCTGGTGAAGGCCGCCCGGCGGGAGGACTGGAACATCCCGGACCCGAAGGAGTTACCCGACGACGGGTTCCGGGAAATCCGCGACCTGATCGAAGCGAAGGTGAAGGAGTTGATCGACGGGCTGAAGGCGTAAGGCCGACCGGGTGCGCCGGTCGGCCGTCGGGATGTCAGTAGCTGCCGCGGCCCTTCGTCGCCCGCCACCACAGCGTGTACCGCTTGTTGCACGAGAGCGAGAAGATGCCGGCCAACACCGGGACGGTGATGGCGATCAACCCGGCGCAGATGCCTCCGACGATCCCTAATCCGGTTAGCGACCCGACCGGCGGTCGACCACCAGGGCCACCCATTCGGCCGATCGCCTCTTCCATGAGAGAGGTCTGGTAGACGGTGGAGGCAATGATGCTGATGAAGTAAACGACGCAGAACCCGATGGTCCAGCCCCCGTACATGCCGATGCTGCTCGGCCCGCCGGTCAGGGTGCGAATGCCTGCCAGCAGGAACAGGACCGTCCCACCAACGACGAGCACCGTCGTGAAGGCGGAAATCATGCGCATCGTTTCGGCGTTTTTCTGGCCGAACACCAGGATTCTTTCCTGGTGGGCAGACGAAGAGAGCAAGTTGTACACGCTCAAGAGCACGATGATCACCCCGAGCGCCCCCCAGATCACCCACAGCACGCCGGCGGCGGTGGCCAGTCCCGGTTTCTTGAGTGACCGGGGGCGGTCGTCGTAATCGTCGTCCCGGTCCCGGTCGCGGCGGCGGGGGCGGTCGTCGGAATCGTCGTCGCGACGGGGGCGGTCGTCGGAATCGTCGTCCTCGTCGGAGAAGCGCTGGCGGGCCATCGTCGGATACCTCGGAGTGGAAGGGGTACGGTCGTTGTCGTACCGTTGTGCCCGGAATCGGCCACGCGAAAGACCCGTAATCGCCCGGCGGCCCTCGTCAACTGGCCTGCCACTTGTCATACGCGGCACTGGCGACGATGCAGAAGATGCTGCCGACGACCACCCCGCTCATGATGACCAACACCGTGACGGCGGCGATGAGCGCGACCGAGAGCGCGAACGCCGGGGCGAGCAGGGCGACGCGGACGACGGACAGGATCAGAACGAACCCGCACAGGGACAGCACGGCGGTGCCGATGCCGGTTAGATCCTCTGCCTGCCCGTTCAGGATCTTCAGCCCGCTGACAATCAGGTACGCGGCGAAGCAACCGGACAGGATGACTTGCACCAGCCCGCTCAGGATGGCGGTCGCGGGCGCTCCGCTGTCGAGCAGGGTTGTCAGCCCAACGATCGACAAGATGCTGAGGATCGCCCCCACCCCGCCCCAGATCAGGAACAGGATGGCGGCGGCTACGGCCAACCCCGGCTTGCCGGGCGCGACCTTCTTCATCCGCCTCTTCTTCCGCTTCCGCGGGCGGTCGTCGTCGTCGTACTCGTCATCGTAGATGTCATCGTCGCGCCGACTCCGTCGCCGGGTCGGGCGGTCGCGGTCGTCGTCGTAATCGTCGTCCCGGCGGGACGGCCGTTTGCGGGGGCGGTCCTCGTCGTCGTCGTCCCGGCGACTCCGTTTCGGCGGCGGCAGCGGACCTTCGGCGACGAATACTTCCTGGCACCCGCCGCACCGCACCTGTTGGCCGAGCAGCTCGTCGCCCAGGCGGAGGGTAGACTCACACGTCGGACAACTAACGGTCAGCATGGGCGCTCCGACACGGTGGGACTGGGGCGGTCGTGTGGTGCGTTTGTAAATCCGCGCGACCGCCGGTTCAAGGTCGGTAGGAAAAGTTCGTGCCCGAACGGAACCCGCCGGCGCGTCAAGATCGGCGGGAGGGCGAGATTCCGGGATACCGTTCCCCGCCCACTGGCACAGTAGGATGACGCATCCCCGCACCCGGTTCGCCATGCCGACCCCGATTTCCCAACTGCTGGTCACCCTCGGTGGTTCTGCCACGGACACCGATGCGGACTTGCTCGCCCGGTTCCGCGACCGCCGCGACGAACCGGCGTTCGCCGAACTGGTCCGGCGGCACGGGCCGCTGGTGTACGGCGTCTGTCGCCGGGCGCTGAGCGACGGGCCGGACGCCGAGGACGCATTCCAGGCTTGCTTCCTGGTGCTGGCGAGGCGGATCGACACCGCCGTGAGCGTCGGCAACCTGAGCGGCTGGCTGTACCGCGTCGCCTGCCTGACGGCGCGGAAAGCCCGCGCCCGGCGGGCGAGGCGGCGGGCGACGGAAACCGCCGTCGCCGACCTGCCGGACGTGCCCGCCCGTGTCGCCGACCGCGACCCGGACCTCGGCCGCGTCATCGACGAGGAGTTGGCGCGGCTGCCGGACAAGTACCGCACCGCCGTGGTTCTGTGCGAGTTGCGGGAACTCACCCTCGACGAGGCGGCGGCGGAACTGAACTGCCCGCGCGGGACGGTGGCCAGTCGGCTGTCGCGGGGGCGCGGGCTGCTCGGCACACGGCTGTTGAGGCGCGGGCTGGGGACGATGGGGTTGTCGGTCGGTGCGGCGGCGGCGCGGGTACCGGTGGCGCTGGTGGGGCGGGTCGTGGACGGAGTGCTTCACCAGTCGAGCGGAGTCGCGGTTCAACTGTCCCAGGAGGTTTTACGAGCCATGAACGGTCTCAACGTGAAAGCGGTGGTGGCGGGGTTGATGGCGGCGGTCGCCGTCGCGGTGGGCGGGCTGTCGCAGACGGGGCCGACCACGCGGGCCGCGCCGGTGCCGGAGTTGAAGGCGAAAGGCCCGCAGGCCGAACTCGACCGCGTGCGGGTGGACATGATCGGCGCGGCCCTGGCCTGCCCG
>JBBRUO010000234.1:0-8658 GCA_038247725.1 Gemmatales bacterium | reverse complement strand
GTGGAGCGAGCGAAGCGAGCGGGAACCCCAGGGAGGATCAGGCCGTATTCGGAGTCCCGAAGGGACGACAGTGTCTGCCGCCCCTTCGGGACTCCGGGCGTTGGGACCGCGTCACCCAGGCCTCACGGCCTGGGCTATTCACGGTCGCCCCGTTGGGGCGAGATCGACTCGCGAACCGGGGCACTCCGTTCGGCACGTGACCTGTTCAACGTCGGCGTTCGCCAACTTGCCGGTCATATCAACGGAGTCGTCTCGATAGCTCGTGGCGAGAAGCGGATGCGGTCAAGGGGCGATTAACGATCACCTGACCGAACAGTCGCTCCTCACCGCCGTTTCTTCTTCGTGGCCACCGCTTTCGTCTCCTTCACCGAAACCCGCTCCCACACAAACGGCATGTCGTCGCCGTGGTGGTATCGCATCGTGCCAGTGATCGTGTCGGTCCCGGAATGGTACGCCACATCCGCGGCCGCACCACTCACGTCATCCCCTTCGTCGCTGCCGAGGAACGTGAAGAACAGCGCCGCCGCGCCGACGAACACTTCGTCCACCCGGCCGGAGATCTCGCCGTCCTGCGCGGCGAAGTGGTAGGTTCCGGAGAACCGCTCGAACTCGGTGTGGGTGATGAGAACGTGCGGATCGGGTGTGATTTCAAGGTAGTCGTCCATCATCGAAGACAGTTCGACGATGACCCACTTGCCGGAGAGATCGAGCGGCGGGCGCGAGGGTATGCGAGGCATGGCGGTTTCCTCCGTTGATACGGAACAGCCTTCACACCACCCCCCGGATCACACTCCCGCGGCTGGCCGGGAAGGGGCGGCCGAGGGTGTCGTGGATTTCTGACGCCGGGTCGTAGCCGAGGCAGTGCAACGCCGTTGCGGTCAGGTCCGCCGGCGACACCCGTCCGTCGCTGGGGTAGGCCCCGTTCTTGTCCGACGCGCCGTACACCGTCCCGCCCTTCACCCCGCCGCCGGCCAACGCGACGCTGAACGCGTGGCCCCAGTGGTCGCGGCCGGCCCGCGCGTTGAACTTCGGCGTGCGGCCGAACTCCGACAGGCACATGACCAGCGTGTCGTCCAGCAACCCCCGGTCGGCCAGGTCGTCGAGCAGCGCGGCGATGGCCCGGTCGGCGACCGGCGCGAGGGCCGTCTTCAGCCGCTCGGCCTCCTTCGCGTGCGAGTCCCAGCACGGCGCGTCGCTCGGCTCCTCCGGCCCCCGGAACCAGTTCACATGCACCAGCCCGACGTTCGCCTCGACCAGCCGGCGGGCGAGCAGGCAACTCTGCCCGAACTGGGTGCGGCCGTACCGGTCCCGCAACTTCGGCGACTCCCTCGATAGATCGAACGCGGCACGGGCGGAAGTCGAACCGAGCAGGTCGAACGCCTGATCGGTGTAGCGGCTGGACGGGCCGGAGCGGGAGTCGGTGCCGGCCGCGATGCCGCGATCCAGCCGGCGGAACAGGTCGCGCCGCTCGGCCAGTCGGTCGAGCGGGACTTCGGGTGAGAGCGACAGTTCGGGCACGCGGAAGGTGGGCGACGCCGGCTCGCAGCGGAACAGCCACGGGTCGGTGCCCCGGCCGAGGTACCCGGCGTCTTGCCCCGGCCACACGGAGTTGTCGGTGTTATAGATGTGCATCGGGAGGCGGGCCGCGCCGGGCAGGCCACCCCGGTCACCCCGCAATCGGCGGACGACCGCGCCGAGTGTCGGGTGGTCGTTCGGCGGGCCGGGGTTCACGTTCTCGGCGTTCTTCGGCGCGTGCGGCACGCCGGTCAACATCGCGTACCCGCTGGACGAGTGGGCGTTGTCGTCGGTGGCGACGGCCCGCAGCAGGCACAGTTTGTCCGCGCGGGTGGCGAGGCGGGGGAGCAGCGAGCCGACCCGCATCCCCGGAACGTTGGTGTCGATGGGGCCGAACTCGCCGCGCACCTCGGCCGGCGCGTCCGGCTTCGGGTCCCACGTCGAATGTTGTGGTGGGCCGCCCATCAGGAACAGGACGATGCAACTCTTCGCTGACCGCGTGCCCCCGCCGGCGTTGGCTCGGGCCGCGAGTAACTGCGGGAGGGAAAGGCCGAACGCCGACAACCCGCCGACGCGCAGCAGTTCGCGCCGCGACGGGCCGGAACACGGAGTCCATTCGGGAGATGCGGGCGGCGTCATGGGGAGGTGTCTCGGCGGGGGCGGGCTGTGAGTACAGTATCGCCCCGACCGACGGCGGACGCAACGTGATACGTCGGACAAATCCGGACCGCCTCACCGCTCCGGCGTCGCGGCGCCCAACCGGCGGAACTCCGCCAAGACCATCGACTTGCCGAACGACCGGAACTGGGTCGGGCGAACCGAGGACTCTCCCGGTGCCGAGACACACAGACGCAGCGTATCGCCGTCGATCTCATAAATACCGAACGCCAACCCCTCCGGGAACCGCACGGTGATCGCTTTCGGGCTGGCGGCGGAGTCCAGTCGGAAGTCGGCTTCCCGCACCTCGCCGTCGGCGTGCCGAATCGTTATCCGGTTGCCGTCGATCCCCAGCAGGGTGCCCGGCACGGCGTGGGAGATCCCGTCGGCGGGCGTCACCCGCTGCCACTCGCCCTGCATCGAGGTCAAGTCGCCGTCCACCTTCGGCGGTTCCGGCAACCGAGGGCCGCCGGGAACCGGTGAGGCCAAGGCGATCAGGCAAGCCGTCAGGGTGCCACAGAGTGCGAGCGCTTTCATAATGTGTCTCCGGTGGGTCCGCGCACCGAATATAGAACGGCAAATGGCGTGCCGCAAATGAAGTCGTTTCCCGTCTTCACTTTTCTTTTTTGCCGTCCGTCACTCGCCTGAGCGTCATGATCCATACCTGTTTGCCCACCTTGAACTCGGTCGGCCGCACCAAGTTCGGCTCCTCGGCGACGCACAGTCGAAGGGTGTCGGCTTTCAATTCATAGATGCCGGGGGCGACCTCCGACCCGTTGATGATGTCGATGGTCTTGACCTTCGCGGCCGGGTCCAACTTGTACGTCGCTTGTTCGATGGACTGACGATCACCCAGCGAGATGGTCAACTTCCCGCCCTGGAAGGTCACCCGGATGGGGCCGAGTTCGGGCGGCGGGGCCTCATCGCCCTCGAACTTCTCCACGAGCCACGTCCCCTGGATGGCCTCCGTGTCGGGCTTCGGCTTCCCCTTGTCTTTCGGCACGGGGGCCGCGACCGCGACCCCGCCCGCCAGTGCCACGAATATCACGAAACCGCGCATGACCGTTCTCCGGTGTGGGTGTGGTCGGGCTTACTTGCCTTTCTTCGCTTCCGCCACCCGCTTGAACGTGACCACCGGCATCCGCATGCCGTCGGGCTTGAACTCCGTCGGCCGCACCGCGTTCTGCCCCTCGGCGATGCAGATTTTCAGCGTGTCGCCGTCCAGTTCGTAGATGCCGAGCGTGTTCCGACCGCCACCCGGTTCGATCAGGTCGATGGACTTCGGCTTGGATGTCGGGTCCAGCTTGTACTCGCCCTGTTTCGCGTCCTTCTGCCCGTTGCGGGACACCGTCAGTTTGCGGTCCTTGAACGTGAAGTGAATCGACTCGATGCCCGGCGGCGGCACCTGCCCAGCCTGGCCGAGGTCGAACTTGTCCAGTTGCCAGACGCCCTGGATGGCCTCCGTGTCGGGCTTCGGCTTCTCCTTCGCCTTCGGGACGGGGGCCGCGACCGCCAACCCGCACGCCACCAGCACGCCGACCGCTGTGGGGAACCGCATGACCGCACTCCGGGAAGGTAATCGAACACTCCCACCATACCTGACCGACGCCGGCCGGTGCAACTCATTCCGCCGCCCTGTCGCGGTTCCCGCCGTCAGCCCGCGTTGACAGGGTCGCCGAAACCGAGTAGTGAATGGGGACTTTTCCGCCCATCTTCGAGACCGCCGCGATGACGCTTCCCCCCACCCCCGTCCCGCTGTGCGACATCGTCGGCCAGTTCCGCACGCAGAAGGACGACATCGAGACGGCCGTGCTGCGGGTGCTGAACTCCGGGCAGGCGATCCTCGGCCCGGAAGTGGCGGCGTTCGAGCGGGAGGCGGCCGACTACTGCGGGGCGAAGTTCGGCCTCGGTTGCGGGTCCGGCACGGACGCGCTCCTGCTCGCGCTGTACGGTCTGGACATCGGCCCCGGCGACGAGGTAATCCTGCCGCCGTTCACCTTCTTCGCCACCGTCGGTTCGATCCTCCGCGTCGGGGCCACGCCAGTGTTCGCGGACATCGACCCGACGACATACAACCTCGACCCGAAGTTAATCGAGGCGAAAATCACGACGCGGACGAAGGCGATTATGCCCGTCCACCTGTTCGGCCAGTGCGCTGATATGGCCCCGATCTTCGAACTCGCCAAGGAGTACAAGCTGAAGGTCATCGAGGACGCGGCTCAGTCGTTCGGGTCGTGCTACGAGCGGACCAAGTGCGGCACGCTGGGTGACGTGAGTTGTTTCAGCTTCTACCCGAGCAAAAACCTCGGCACGCTGGGCGACGCGGGACTCGTGACCACGAACGATGAGGCGATCCACAAGAAGATGACGGCCTACCGCAGCCACGGCAGCGAGGTCAAGTACTTCCACAAGTTCGTCGGCTGGAACGCCCGCATCGACGCCCTGCACGCGGCCATCCTGCGGGTGAAGTTGCCCCGCATTGAGGCGTGGATCGACGGTCGGCGGGCGGTGGCGAAGCGGTACGACGCGATGATCGAAGCCGCTGCGTTGAACGGCTTCCTCATCCGCCCGACGGTGAAACCCTACGGCCGGCACACGTTCAACCAGTACGTCGTCCGGGTACCCGCCCCGCACCGCGACCCGCTGGTCAAGCATCTCAAGGCCGAAGGTGTCGGGTGCGAGATCTACTACCCACTCCCGCTGCACTTGCAGGAGTGTCTGACCGGGATGGGTCACCGCGAGGGCGACTTCCCGGCCAGCGAACAAGCGGCCAAAGGCGTCCTGGCCCTGCCGATGTTCCCGGAGATGACCGACGAGCAACAGCGACGAGTGATCGAGGTCTGCGCCGCCTACGCCAAGCAGGCCCAGCGGAAGGTGGCGTGACCTGTCACGTGTTCGCTTCCGGCCGCAGCAGCGGGAACAGGATCACGTCGCGGATGGACTGACTGTTCGTCAGCAGCATGACGAGCCGGTCGATGCCGATACCCAACCCGCCGGCGGGCGGCATCCCGTGCCGCAGCGCGCGGATGAAGTCGTCGTCCAGCTTCGCCATCGAGTCCTCGGCCGACTGCCCGGCGAGCTGCTTGCGGAACGTCGCCTCCTGCGTCACCGGGTCGTTCAACTCGGTGTAGGCGTTCGCCAGTTCCATCCCGTGGACGTACAGTTCGAACCGCTCGGCGATGGTCGGCTCGCCCGCTTTCCGCTTCGTGAGCGGGCACAACTCGGCCGGGTAGTCGTACACGAACACCGGCCCCACCAGCCTCGGCTCCACGACTTCGCTGAAGAGGTCGTTCACCAGGACGTCGTGCTCCTTCTCGACGCTGGTGCCGGCCTTCTCGTCCTTCAAATGCGTGGGAATTTTGAACTCCGCCGCCTTGGCCGTCACCGCCGCGCGGTCGGCCATGTCGCACCCGACCGCCGCGCGGAACAGGTCGCCGTACTTGGCCCGCTGGAACGGCGGCGCGAACGAGACCGACTTGTCCCCCCACGGGATGACGCGGTTCGGCGACGCCTGCACGGCCCGCGACTCGTTGTGCGTCGGCTGGTTCTCGGCATTCACCGCGTCCACGCACGCCACGATCAGGCCTTCCGTCACGTGCATCATCGTGGACAGGTCGCCGTAGGCGTGGTACAGCTCCAACATCGTGAATTCGGGGTTGTGCTTGTGGCTGATGCCCTCGTTGCGGAACACGCGGCCGATCTCATACACCTTCTCGATGCCGCCGACGAGCAGCCGCTTGAGCGGCAGTTCCAGCGCGATCCGCAGCACCAAATCCAGGCCGAGGGCGTTGTGGTGCGTGTCGAACGGCCGCGCCGCCGCGCCGCTCGCCACCGCCTGCAACACCGGCGTTTCGACTTCCAGATACCCTTGCGCGTCGAGCCGATTGCGGATCGTCCGCACGATCTTCACCCGTTGGTGCGCCCGCCGCAGGGTGTCCGGCGTGTAGATGAGATCCAGATACCGGTGCCGCAACCGGTACTGCTCGTCGGCCATGCCGTAGTAGCCGGTCGGGTGCGGTTCCAAGGACTTGCCCAGGAACGTCAGCGCCGCCCCGCGGACGGTCGGCTCGCCCATCTTCGTCTTGCCGAACTCGCCGTCCACGCCGATCAGGTCGCCGAGGTCGAGCAGTTCCGCCACCTTCCAGCCGAGGTCGCCGATCTGCTTCGACCCGAGCATCACCTGCACCTTGCCGGTCTGGTCCCACACGTCGAGGAAGTACACCTTCCCCATCCGCCGGCGGCCGACGACCCGCCCGGCGACCCGCACCGTCGGGCCGGTGGTGCCGGTGTCGAACGTGTCGCACGGCAACTCGCGGGCCTGTCCGATGGGCGTGTGCCCGTCGAACCGCTGGCCCCACGGGTCCACGCCGAGGGCGGCGATTTGGGCCAGCTTCTCCGCGCGGACGGCGGCGTGATCGGTGCTTTCGGCGGGCGGGGCGGCGGGGGTCGGCTGGTCGGCCACGGGAAGCCTCGAAAGAAGGTTCGGTGTGTGCGGTCGCATTTTACGGACACTCGCACCCGCCGGCGGTTCGTCCGGTAAACTAGCGACGACACCCAACGGAGACGCGCATGGCCGACACGACCGACAAGCCGCCGGACGAGAAGAAATCGTTCCTCGACAAACTCGGGGCCGCCATCCCGGTCGCCATCGCCGCCATCGCCACGACGTTCGCCGGGATGAGCACCACCGCGCTCAGCCAGAGCATGTACTGGCGGAGCACCGCCGCCCAGGACCAGTCGAAGACGAATGACCAGTGGGCGTTCGCCGGGTTCAAGCGGAGCCGGTCGTTCGACGCCGAGACCACCGTGGCCGAGCTGGAAGCCATCGCCGGGTACGCCCAGGCTCCGAAAACCGACCGCACCGAAGAGCCGGAACTGGTGGACCGGGTGAAGGCGTGGATGGCCTCCTCCGAAGCGGCCCCCGCCCCGCCGCCCATCGCCGACGACGCCGTGGTCGCCGTCCTGCAAGCGATTCACCACCGCAAGCCGGAGGGTGTGGTGTTGACACTCGCCGAGCGGGTGAACCGGGACGAGTTGGCGACGGTGCTGACCGACGCGACGGCCCGCTCTTTGGCGGTCGAATCGCTGTGGGACGCCGAGCGGACGGCGGCGCGGGCGGCGGCCGACAAGGCCCGCACCGCGTTGGCCACCGCCACCGGGCCGGCGCGGGCCGAGGCGGCGGCCGCCCTCACCGCCGCGCGGGCCGTCCAGTACGACATCGACAACCGCCGCTACCGCGCGGAATCGACCATGAACCAGTGGGTCGGGTTCCTCACCGAGGTGCGGGTGAAGACCTCGACGGCCACCTCCGACCGCTACCTCCGCCGCAGTTACGGGTTGTTCGCCGCCATGCTGATCGCCCAGGTGGGGGCGGTGGCCGCGTCCCTCGCCCTGAACCGCAAGAGCGGCGGGCTGTCGGCCGTGGCGGTGCTGCTGGGCCTGGGGGCGGTGGGGTACGGGGGGTATGTGTTCCTGCTGCTGTGAGCGAATTTTCGACACCGCCGGCCGGACGGGTTGACACCGGCCGCCCGGCCGATAAATTTCACTCTCACGACCGAGGGGGTGTAGCTCAGCTGGTAGAGCGCTTGAATGGCATTCAAGAGGTCAGGAGTTCAACTCTCCTCACCTCCACTCGTCGAGAAAACCGAAAAACCCCTGGGCAACCAGGGGTTTTTCGCGTGTCTGGCGTGTGTTCAGCCGTCCTGGAACTGACGTTGGACGCCGTCCGTGACCCAGAGAAACAGCCGGACGAGTGGGATGGACAGCATTTGCATCCAATCGAACCACCGGCGAGAGAGTACCTCCCGGGAGTTCGCGAACACGCCTTCCCACGAGTCGGGCTCGAAAAGAAGCGGGCCGAGGGCGACGGCCCCTTTCGCGGTGAGGGCGAGACCGGCAGTGACGGCGAGGAGCCAAAGCGTCCAGTTGTTCGGCCGAACACTCAAGTGCAACTCCCCCTGTAGTACCTCGGCACCGGCTCTCACGTCGTAATCCAGGCGCAGTCCCTTCGTCAACTTCGGGTCGTCCACGACGGTCAGCACGAATTGCCATCCTCCGTCCACATACCCACGTTTTTCGATTTCGACACGCCCCGGCAGTTGAAACACCGTCACGTCCGTGGCGTTCGAGTGGGTCGGAAACACGGTCAGGATGTACCGAGACTTGGCCCCGCGAATGGTGTACACGCCGTCCTTCGGTTCGATCACGGTTCCCGACTTTTCCGGCTTCAGTTCGACCCGATCCGTCGTCAATTTTCTGGGTTCGAGGAAGGTGAACGGGGGGCTGGATGCCGCTTGTTCGCCGTCGGTGGGGATGGCCCGTTCCCAGGTTTCCGCGAGCCGTTCGCCGCTCGCGGTCGCGCCGACATCAATCGTAAGCGTGTCGCCGATGACCACCAATTCGCACGTCATGACATCACCGCGCCGGAACAACGCGATCCGGCGGTGAGTGACGCCCGAACGCATTCGCTCCGCTGCCCCGAACTCC
>JBBRUO010000233.1:0-8664 GCA_038247725.1 Gemmatales bacterium | reverse complement strand
TCCCCGCATGGCTACACCCACCGCCGCCCCTGCCCCCGTCGCGTCGGCCGCCGATGGCCCGTTGCGGTCCACCGAGTTCCTCCGCCGGCTGGAGCAACTGGAGCTGGTGTCGAAGAAGGTCCGCGCCGGGCGGATGAAGGGCGACCGCCTGTCCAAGCGGAAGGGCCGTGGCTCGGAGTTCGCCGACTTTCGCCCGTACTCCGTCGGCGACGACCTGCGGTACCTCGACTGGAACCTCTTCGGCCGCCTGGAGAAACTCTTCCTCCGGCTGTACCTCGAAGAAGAAGACCTGTCGGTCCACCTACTGATCGACAACAGCGCCAGTATGGACTATGGCACGCCGACGAAGTTGCGGTACGCCAAGCAGGTGGCGGCGGCGCTCGGGTTCGTCGGGCTGTCGAACATGGACCGCGTCGCCGTGGAAACCGTCGGCGGGGAGACGGCCGCGCGGAGTCCAGTGTTCCGCGGCCGACCGAGTTTGTGGCGGATGATCAAGAACCTGGACGCCATCCAGCCGGCCGGGGCGGGCGACTTCAACCGGTCGCTGCGGAACTTCAGCCTGCGAGCGAGCGGCCGGGGCGTGGCCGTCGTGCTCAGCGATTTCATGGACAAGGGCGGGTTCGAGGACGGGCTGCGGTACCTCTCGGCCCGCAACCTGGACGTGTATGCGATCCAGATCCTCGCCCAGGAGGAGATCGCCCCGCCGTTCACCGGCGACCTGAAGTTCACCGACGTGGAAGACGGCGACCAGGCGGAAGTGACCATCTCCGCCCCGCTGTTGGCCCGCTACCAGAAGACGCTGACCGCGTTCCGCGCGTCGGTCAGCGGCTTCTGCACCCGCCGGGGGATGAACTACCTGTTCACGTCCAACCAGGTACCATTCGAGAAACTTGTCCTTGGTTATCTGCGAGCGAGGGGGTTGCTTCAGTGAGGTGTTCGGCGGTGAGATCCACCTTGCTGCCGTCTGGCGGAAGTGGGGGTACCCGATCGGCGACGGCGCTTTCAAGTAGCCCGACTCTCCGAGTCGGTGGGGTGTCAAGTACCGACTCGGAGAGTCGGGCTACGGATGAGTCCCGCACTGATGACCGCCGGCGGGTCATCTTCATCCGCCACACGCCGGCGTCGCCACCGTTCCGGAAGCACATGCAAACGACAACGCCGGTCGGGGGTCCGACCGGCGTTGCGGGGTATCGTGGGTCGCGTCCGCTCAGGCGGTGACGGGCACCGGGGCCGGGGCGACTTGCGGCTTCTTCTCCTTCACTTGCACCTTCTTCTCCCCTTCCTTGAGCAGTTCGATGATCGCCGTCGCGCCGGCGTCGCCGAGGCGGCGGTAGTGCAGCTTTAGCACCCGCGTATAGCCGCCCGGCCGCTCCTTGAACCGCGGGCCGAGCTGGTTAAACAGCTTCTTCAGCACGGTGTCGTCGCCCTGGACCAGGTTGTCGTCCTTGTCGTACACGCCGGTCCCGTGCATCGGCCCGAGGCGGGCCATCGCCAGCCGGCGGAGGTGCAGGGCGCGGGCCTTCAGCCGCTTCACTTCCGCCTCGTCGGTGGTGGCGGCGACCTGATCGACGATGACCGCGGCGTTCTTGGCGAGCGTCAGCAGTTTCTCGACGAACATCCGCAACTCCTTCGCCTTCGGGAGCGTCGTGCGGATGCTCTCGTGGGTGATGAGCGCGCGGCTCAGGTTGCGGAAGAGGGCCAGCCGGTGGCTGGCGTTGCGGTTGAGTTTGCGACCTTTACGGCGGTGGCGCATGGCGGTGTCCTCGGGGTCGCGGCGAGCGACCGGGGAAAAAGCCCCGACCCGTGCCAAGGGAAGTCGGGGGGAATGTTAGGTGAGGGTTGGACAGAGTCCCCCTCACTCCTCTCCCGCCAGGGGAGAGGGAACGAAGGCTATCGGCGGGGGATCTTCATGCCCAGCGCCATACCCTTCTCCTTCAGCTTCTGGGCCACTTCCTTCAGGGTGGTCTCCCCGAAGTTGCGGACCTCCAGCAGTTCGTCCTCGGTGCGGATGACCAGGTCGCGGACGGTGGCGATGCCTTCCGATTCCAGGCAGTTCGTCGCGCGGACGGACAGCTCCAGTTCGGCCAGGCTCATGTTCAGCTTCCGCTCCAGCTCGGTGTCCACGACCGCCAGTTGCGGGCCGGCGATCTCGATCGGCTCGTCCAGCGGCACCTCCGGCCCCGGCTCGCTGTATTGCACGAAGGCGTTCAGGTGTTTGCGGAGGATCTTGGCCGCTTCCACCAGGGCCATCTGCGGGGTGATGGTGCCGTTCGTCCAGATGTCCATCAGCAGGCGGTCGTAGTTCGTCTTCTGGCCGACCCGCGTCTCTTCGATATCGTACTTCACCCGCACGACCGGGGAGAAGCTGCTGTCCACCGGGATGATGCCGACCTCCCGCTCCTTGCCGGCGTTTTCTTCGGAGGTCTTGTACCCGCGGCCGTTCTCCACCGTCATCTCCATGACGAACGGCACGTCGGCCGTCAGGGTGGCGATGCGGTGTTCCGGGTTGACGATGGTGAGCATCTCGTCGTGTTCGATGTCCGCCGCCAGGACTTCCCGCTTGTCGCGGGAGCCGTGGACGTTGATGCGGATCGTCTTCGGCTGGTCGGACAGGTTCTTCACCACCAGCGCCTTGACGTTCAGGATGATGTCCGTCACGTCCTCGACGACGCCGTGGATGGTGCTGATCTCGTGCTCGACGCCCTTGATCTTCACGCGGGTGACGGCGCTGCCTTCGAGCGAGCTGAGGAGGATTCGCCGCAGGCTGTTGCCCACGGTCATGCCGAACCCGCGCTCGAACGGCTCGCACAGGAAGTGGCCGAACATGTCGGTCAGGGAGCCGCGGTCGGCGACGACTCGGTTGGGCAGTTCCAGCCCGCGCCAGCGGATGCGCATCGGTAGTCCTCGCGGCCGGCGCGTCAGCTTGCCGCTCGTCGGGCCGGGGGCGCGACCCCTCCGGGTGTTCCGACGACGAGCCAGACACGCGGCCAAGAGCCAGGGAAACAAGGCAATAAACCCGCCGGGTCGCGTGCCGGCGGGGTGGTTCAATCTCTTCTTGAGGCACCGGCTCGGAGGCCGGTGCCTCAAGAAGAATCAGCGGGTGGCGATTTCGATGATCATCTGCTCTTTGATATCGTAGATCCTCGGGTCCACGTCCTGCCGGCTGGGCAGGCGGGTCATCAGCCCTTCCGGCTCTTCGCTGTTCGTGATGGTGAGGAAGTCGGGCACCTGCGGGGGCATCGACTGCAGCGAGGTGCGGGCGAGGCCGAGGCTCCGGGGCTTCACCTTCACCTTCACGATGTCGCCGGACTTGAGCAACATGCTGGGGATGTCGCACTTGCGGCCGTTGACCAGCACGTGGCCGTGGGACACGGTCTGGCGCGCGGCGGCGCGGGACGGGGCGAAGCCGAGACGGTGGACGACGTTGTCGAGCCGCCTCTCGAGGATGGCGAGCAAGCCCTCGCCGGTGTTCGACGGGCTACGGCTGGCGAGTTCAAAGTAGCGTTCGAACTGACGCTCGAGGATGCCATAGAAAAACTTCAGCTTCTGCTTCTCGCGGAGGCGGATGCCGTATTCGGACACCTTCGACCGGCGGGTGCCGTGCATACCGGGGGGCGGGGCCTCCCGGTCGATGGGGCACTTGGGGGTGTAACAGCGGCTGCCCTTGAGGTACAGCTTGACCCGCTCGCGGCGGCACCGCTTGCAGACGGGATCAGTGAAACGAGCCATAGAGGTGTGCGCCCGGCACGCGGCCGGGTCCAACTGGGGTCGGTGGTCATTCGCCGCGTGTCATGCGTCGTTGGGCGGAGGCACGGCGAACCCCAGGGTCGCTCCGCGCGCTTCGGTCAACGCGAGTGGCCAGCCGGTCTTCGCGGGAGGCGAAGGACGACTGACCACGGACGACGGACGAACGGAAATCAGACGCGGCGCTTCTTCGGCGGCCGGCAGCCGTTGTGCGGCAGCGGGGTCACGTCTTCGATGGTCTTGACATTCAGCCCGGCCTGCTGGAGGGCGGTGACGGCCGACTCGCGGCCGGCCCCCGGCCCCTTCACCTTCACGTCCAACTCGCGGACGCCGAACTTGGACGCCTTGCTGGCGACCTCCTCGGCGGCCCGCTGGGCGGCGAACGGGGTGGACTTACGACTGCCCTTGAACCCGACCGCCCCGCCGCTGGACTGGCAGAGGGTGTCGCCGTTCGTGTCCGAGATGGTCACGATGGTGTTGTTGAACGTGGACTGGATGTGGGCGATGCCCTTGGACACGTTCCGCCGGGCTTTCTTCTTTTTCGTTTTGGCCATGGTCGCTTGGGGGAGTTTCAGGTTTCAAGTTTCAGAATGTCAGGGGCGTCTCAAGCAGCGGTTTGAAGCGACCAAACGACGGCCAACGAGGCGAATCGTGTGGGTTCTTGAAACGCTGGAACTTGAAACCTGCGACCACGAAGTTACTTGTCGGCCTTCTTCTTGTTGGCCACGGTCTTGCGGACGCCCTTGCGGGTACGGGCGTTGGTCTTCGACCGCTGGCCGCGGACCGGCAGTTTGCGGCGGTGCCGGTCGCCGCGGTAGCTCTTGACTTCCATCAGCCCGCCGATGTTCCCGTTCTCGAACCGGCGGAGCGACCCCTCGACCAGGTAATCGCGGTCGATGGTGGTCGCCAACTTGGCGATCTCGTCGTCGGTCAGCGTGCTGGCTTTCCGCTGCGGGTCGATGCCGACCTTGACGCATAACTCGATGGCATTGGACGGGCCAATGCCGCGGAGGTACCGCAGGGAGATGTGGGCGGGCTTGCCCGCCGGAATATCGACGCCTTGGATGCGAGGCATGGTCGGTCCTTATCCCGGAAGTTAGCCTTGGCGCTGTTTGTGGCGGGGGTCTTCGCAGATGATGCGGACGACGCCCTTCCGCTTGATCAGCTTGCACTTGTCGCAAATGCGTTTGATGCTCGACCGCACTTTCATGACGGCACCGGCGGTAAAAGACGACACCGCCTGGGGTAGGCGGGTAAACGAAAATAGTATCGCGGCCGGCGGAACCGACAACCCCACCCGGCCGAAAATGCGCCGTCGGACGCGGGAGCATCTCGGTTTCGGGGCCGCAGCGTCCTGCCATGTCGGGTCGTGGGAGCGGCGGATACACTGGCTCCGTTATCACCCCCGGAGCCGTTCGCATGAGTGCCCTGTTCGAGCAGATTCAGGAAGCCGCCGCCGCCGTGCGGGCGAAGTGGCCGATCACCCCGGACGTGGGCATCGTCCTCGGCACCGGGTTGGGTGGATTCGCCACCGAGATCGCCGACCGCGCGGAGATCCGCTACGAAGACATCCCGCACTTCCCCCGGTCCACGGCCCCCGGCCACAAGGGGCAGCTCGTGTGCGGCACCCTCGGCGGCAAGCCGGTGGTGGCGATGGAAGGGCGGTTCCACATCTACGAGGGGTACACCCTCCAACAGGTGACGTTCCCGGTGCGGGTGATGAAGGCGCTGGGGTGTCAGGCGCTGATCGTCACCAACGCCTGCGGTGGCATGAACCCGCAGTACCGCAACGGCGACATCATGCTCATCGAGGACCACATCAACCTGCTCGGCTCCAGCCCGCTCGTCGGCCCGAACGACGACCGGCTGGGCGAGCGCTTCCCGGACATGTGCCACGCCTACGACCGCGAGCTGCTGAAACTGGCCAAGGCCGTGGCCGTCGAGCAGCGGCTGCCGGTCCAACAGGGGGTGTTCGTCGCCGTCAGCGGGCCGAACCTGGAGACGCGGGCCGAGTACCGGTTCCTTCGGGCCATCGGGGCGGACGTGGTGGGGATGTCCACCGTGCCGGAGGTGATCGTCGGGGTCCACGCCGGGTTGCGGAACCTGGGCCTGTCGGTGGTGACGGACATGTGCCTGGCGGACGCGCTGAAGCCGGTCAGCCTGGCCGAGATTATTGCCACTGCGAATGAGGCCGAGCCGAAACTTCGGGCCCTGGTGCGAACTGTTGTGGAAAGAACTGAAATCCGCCGTCCGTGAGGTTTACGAGAGCGATGCGCGAATTTATCATGATGCTGGCGGAGTTATCGTGACCGCTCGCTCTCTCAGGCTCCCCCATGCGCACGCTCGCCATTGGTGACATCCACGGCAGCACCGCCGCCCTCGACACCCTCTTCGAAGTTGTCGCCCCGACGCCGCAAGACCTGCTCGTCTTCCTCGGCGATTACGTCGATCGCGGCCCCGATTCCAAGGGCGTGCTGGACCGCCTCATCGCCCTCGCCACGTCCGGCCAGCCGCTCGTCTGTCTGCGGGGGAACCACGAGCTGATGATGCTCCGCGCCCGCCACGACCGGTCGGAGTTGAAGATGTGGCTGAGCGTCGGCGGCACCCAGGCCATCGGCTCTTATGCGGTGAACGGGATGCGGGCGCACCTGGATTCGGTCCCGCCGATCCACTGGGAGTTCCTGGAAAAGGGCTGCGTCGATTACTTCGAGACGGACACGCACCTCTTCGTCCACGCGCGGGTCGATCCGTCCCTCCCGCTGGACCGGCAATCCGAGTCGGAACTGTTCTGGGAGTTCGTCAACGCCCCGGTGCGTCACGAGTCCGGTAAGCGGATGATCTGCGGCCATTCCAGCCAGCGGAGCGGGCTGCCCCGCGCCTGGCGGACGACGGTGTGCGTCGATACCGGGGCGTACGCCGGCGGCTGGCTGACCTGCCTCGACGTGCATTCGGGCCAGTACTGGCAGGCCAGCCAGGCCGGGCACACGCGGGTCGATTACTTGCAGGAAGAAGATTGAGGGTTCACCCCAGCCGGAACAGCGTCCGGGCGTTCTCCTCGAACACCATCGCGTGGCACCGTTCCGGAATCACTTCGGCGATGAACCGCTTGTACGCGGCGATGGGGATGAGCGGCCAGTCGGTGCCGAACACGAACCGCGTCGGCCGCTCGGCGTACCGGAACGCCTGCCGCACCCGCACGGCGATGTCGGCCAGCGCGTCGTACTCGTCGTCGGTGCGCGGGGCGATCTCGTTGCCCACCACCAGGCCGGACAGATCCGCCCACACGTTCAGGTTCTTGTACACCACTTCCGCCGCGTCCACCGTCCACGGGTTGCCCAGGTGCGCCAGTACGAACCGCGTGTCCGGGTGATCGACGGCGACCTCGTCCACGCCGAGCGGGTGGGCGTACTTCAGCTTGGCTTCGGGCGAGAACGTGTCGCCGGTGTGAAAGACGACCGGCACCTTGTACTGCGCAGCGAGTTCGTAGTAGCGGCGGTAGTTTGGATGGGCCGGCTCGAAGTGCAAATAGCCGAGGTAGCATTTTAGCGCGACGACGCGGCCCTTGCTCAACTCCGCTTCCACCCGCGCCAGGTGGTCCGGGTCGTCGCCCTTCTTCGGGTCGCACACGCCGATGGCCCGGAGACCGGGCACCTTCTCGCCGAGTCGCAGCGTGCGGGCGACACCGAGCGGGTCGTCCGGCGGGGTGTTCCACTCGCCCATCGCGAACACGCGCGTCACGCCGGCCGCTTTCATGTCCTTCACGAGCGCGGCCGCCACCGCCTCCGGCGGCATCCGCAGCGTACCCGACAACGACCCGACGCCGGGCAACCCCGGCGGCACCACATGGATGTGTGCGTCAATCATCGGACGCCCCCCGGCGGGGTGAGCCGTTCCCCGCACGGGTTTTCCTAGTGTTCCCGCGCGGTGGCGGACAGGGCGGCGTCACCGCTTCGGCAGGCCGGGCAGCGACTGACCCGCGCCGGGGAGCGGCGGAACCAAGCCCGGCAGCGGCGGGATCGCACCACCCGGCAGCGGCGGGACGGCCCCTCCCGGCGGGACGGCGGCGGGCGCTGGCGCGGGCGCGACCCCGGCCGGCGGCTGCGAGCGGAACGACGACATGTCGTGCCGGCGAATACCGACGCCCTGGCCGTTCGGCCCCGGCCCCATCGTGTACACGCCGAACTTGGCCGTCGTCGTCTCGGCCACGTACAGGGCCGACTGCCCCTGCGTGATATACCCCGTGGTCATCATGAAGTGGACATCCTGCCGCGGCTGCACATCGAACTCCGTCACCAGATCGACCTCGGCCCAGCCGATGATCTTCCCCTGGGTGCGGTCGATGACGGTGCCGAGCAGCTTGCCGCTCTTATAGTCGAGCAGCCACACCCCGTCCGTCTGGATGCGGGGGTTGATGGACACCGCGCCGGTGGCCATCACGTAATCTTCGTACCGGTCGTTGGACGCGGCCTTGGCCGGCCGCGGCGGGCTGAAGCCCAGCGTCGCCACCGTCACCCCGACGCCGACTCCGGCCGCCAAAACGAGGAGCAGGTTCAGATTTCGCATATCGCCTCCGTGCGCGACGGGCTGATGGTGAGGCCGTGAGCGCGGGACAATACCGTCGCCAGCGGCCGTGTCCAGCCCGACCGCAGGGCTACTCATACATGAACCCGCTGAGCCTGTCCCATTCCGTTGTGGGGGCGGGCCGGTCTGCCACCCCCCCTCGGCGAGGGGTGGTGGGTTGCGAAGCAACCGGGAGGGGAGATTCCTTCCCCACCAAGGCATCGGAAGACTCCCCTCCCGCCGTTGCGCGGCGACCTCCCCTCAACGAGGGGAGGTGGGTTGCGTGCCCCTCTCGGCAGTTGGGACAACGTCGGTGGGCTCGTGGATCAGAGATTCAATTTGAAGACGGATTCACCGCAG
>JBBRUO010000232.1:0-8707 GCA_038247725.1 Gemmatales bacterium | reverse complement strand
TCGGTCGCGGGGCGCGACCGGGAGGGGAGATTCCTTTCCCCCATGTGGGCGAAGACTCCCCGCCCGGCGGCTGCGCCGCCGACCTCCCCGCAACGAGGGGAGGTGTGCTGTAGCCCCCCACCGGATCTGAAACAACATCATCGAGTTCATGGATCAGTCGGCGGCTTTCAAGTCGAGGAAGACGATGTGAGACGGGTTGCCGACCGGGACGTACTGGCCGGTGAAGGCGAGGCCGCCGGTCTTGCGGTCCACCCGGAAGACGGTGACGTGATCCGCCCGCTGGTTGCCGCAGTACAGGAACCCGCCGGTCGGGTCGAAGGCGAAGCTGCGGGGGTAGTTGCCCCGCGTCCACTCGTCCGCCACCCACGTCAGGTCGCCGTTGCGGCCGACCGCGAACACGCCGATGCTGTCGTGCAGGCGGTTGCCGACGTAGACGAACTTGCCGTCGGCCGACACCAGGATTTCCGAGCAGAAGTTGCTGCCGGCGTACCCGGCCGGCAGCGTGGAGATCGTCTGCTTGGCGGTCAGCTTGCCGGCGGTGTAATCGAACCGCACGACGGTCGAGCCTTCCTCTTGCACCGAGTACAGCCACTTGCCGTTCGGGTGGAAGTGGAAGTGTCGGGGGCCGTCGCCGGGCGGCAGCGACACCGCCGCCGGGTCGTTGGCGGTCAGTGTGCCCATCTTCGCGTCGAACTTCCAGACGAAGAGCTTGTCCAACCCCAGGTCCACGTGCAGCACGAACTCGCCGGTGGGGTCCGTCTGGATTATGTGAGCGTGCGTCCGGTCGTGGCCGCTGATGGCGAAGCTGCCCTTGGGGTCGTGCGTCGCCGTCGTCGGGCCGACCTTCCCGGTGGGAGCCTTCACGTCGGTCGCGTCCCCCAACTTGCCGTCATCCAACACTGGCAGCACCGCGACCGAGCCGCCGAAGTAGTTGGCCACCAGCACGAACTTCCCTGACGGGTGCAGGCTCACGTAGGTCGGGCCGGCCCCACCGGAGTTGACGGTGTTGAGCACCTTCAGCGCCCCGGTCGTCCGGTCGATGGCGAAGGCAGTGACCGAGCCTTCCTTCTTGTCCTTCCCCACGCGATCCGTCTCGTTGGCGGAATACAGCCGGGTGCCGGCGGCGTTGATCGCCAGGCAACTCGGGCTGACACCGGACTCGTGGACGCCGGCGGCCGTCAGCGCCCCCGTCTTGCGATCGACGCGGAAGATGTGGATGCCGCGGCCGTTGCCTGGCGGCAGGTCCACTTGCGTCGGCAGCGTGTCGAGGAGCGGGGAACTGAACGTGCCGACGTAGGCGAACAGCGGCAAGTCGGCGTCTCCTGCCCGCGCGGGGAGGTCGCTGTCGAGCAGGGCGGTGGTCCCGGCGACGGCGGCGGTGGTCCGAAGGAACGCGCGGCGGGACGGGGTGGGTGGCGTCATGGCGGAACTCGGGCGGATGGGGTAAACGGCGCGCGGGCGGCGGGATTCCTGGATTCTATCGAACCCGCATCGCCGTCGTCGCACGCACCCCGGAACCCGACCACGCGACGCATGGCAGTTCCCCCGGCGTCATGCCTCGGCGGCGGTTTCCTGCTTCCTCAGACATGAACCCGATGAGACTGTCCGATCACATGGAGGGCGGGTCGTTCTTCCACCTCCCCTCAACGAGGGGAGGTGGGTTGCGTCCCTCCCACTCGGTCCACGATGGGATCGCGTCATCCGCGCGAACGGCGGGTCGGCGGTCAAGTCGTGGCGGGCGAAGACGCACAGGTCGCGGGTCGCCGGGCCGATGCGGTAGCCACCGTCCACCGCTACCGGTTCGCGCCGCCAGGGTGCTCCGCGCCGTCCAGCACCGCCCGCACCTTGGCCGCCAGGACCGACGCCGAGTACGGCTTCTGGAGGAAGTGAACGCCCTGATGCAGCACCCCCTGCCGGACTACCGCGTCGTCGGTGTACCCGGACACGAACAGCACCTTCGCCGCCGGATGCCGTTGCGTCACCCGCTCGGCCACCTCCCGCCCGCCCGCCCCCGGCATCACGACGTCGGTGATGAGCAGGTGCAACCGCCCCACGAGGCCGTCGGCCAGCCGCGCCGCCTCGACCCCGTCGGCCGCCTCGTGGACGGTGTAGCCGAAGGTGGTCAGGATTTGCCCGGTGAGCGTGCGAACCGCCTCGTCGTCTTCGACCAGCAGGACGGTCTCCGTACCGCGATTCGGTGACGCGGCTGCCTTTCTCACCGTTGGGCCATCGGTCTCCCGTTCGGCGCGCGGCAGGTACACCTTGAACGTCGTCCCGCCACCAGCGACGCTTTCCACGGTCACATGTCCGCCGCTTTGCTTGACGATGCCGTAGACGGTGGCCAGCCCCAGCCCGGTCCCCTGGCCCGGCCCTTTCGTGGTGAAGAACGGTTCGAAGATGCGCGCCATCACGTCGGCCGACATGCCCACCCCCGTGTCCGCCACCGCGAGGAGGACGTGTGGGCCGGCCTGGGCGTCCGGGTGAGATCGCGCGTCCCCGGCTTCCAGCACGACGTTTCGCGTCTCGATGGTCAAGCGGCCGCCGGTCGGCATGGCGTCGCGGGCGTTCACCGCCAGGTTCACCAACACCTGCTCGATCTGACCGAGGTCCGCCCGCACCGCCCCGAGGTCGGGGGCCAGGGACGTGGTCAGCCGCACGTTCTCGCCGATCAGGGGGCGGAGCAATTTCTGGGTGCCGGTGACGACCGCGTTCAGGTCCAGCACCAGCGGGGTGACGACGGCCTTGCGGCTGAACGCCAGGAGTTGGCGGGTGAGCGCCGCCGACCGCTCCCCCGCGCGGAGGATCTCGGCCACCGACTCCCGCGCCGAACTGCCCGGGGTCAGCTCCTCCAGGAGCAGGTCGCAGTAGCCGTTGATGACGGTCAGCAGGTTGTTGAAGTCGTGCGCCACGCCGCCGGCCAACTGCCCCACCGCTTCCATCTTCTGCGAGTGCCTCAACTGCGTCTCGAGCTGGTGCCGGTCGGTGATGTCCTGGGTGACGCCGATGAGACAGGCCACCCGGCCGTCGGCGTCCGTGTGCGGTTCGGCCCGGACGGACACCCACTTGAGGCGGTCGCCGACGACCAGCCGGTGTTCGATCTCGAACCGGTTCCCGGCCAGGGCCTCGCGGATCGCCGCGTCCACCCCCAGGCGGTCGTCCGGGTGGACGCGGCCGATCCACTCGTCGGCCGGGTGGGTGGCGGTCTCGAACCCGTAGATTCGCCGCCCCTCGTCGGAGGTGGCGTACACGGCTCGCGCCACGTCGAACGTCCACCCGGCGACGTGGGCGAGGCCCTCGGCCCGGCGGAGCAGTTTCTCGCTCCGGCGGAGCGCCTCCTCGGCTTGGTGCCGTTCGGTCACGTCTCGCGCGACCACGGTGTGGAACTTCCGCCCGGACGCCTGCCCCGGCGACACCGTCGCGTCGAGCGGGAACGGCGTCCCGTCCGCCCGCACCCCGATCCGCCCGACGCGCAACCGGAGGGTGACGGCGACCGCCTCCGCGCCGCCGTCCGTCGGGTCGTCGGCCGGGATGAATTCGGCGAGCGGGCGGCCGTGGGCGGCCGCCGCCGGGCACCCGAACATCCGCTCGGCGGCCGGGTTGAACAGGCTCACCCGCCGGTCTTCCTCCACCACGATGACGGCGTCGCTGGCGGACTCGATGATCCCCGTCAGTCGCGCCTCGGACTCGGCCAGCCGCCGCTCCGTGCCCACCTGCCGCAGCACCCGGTCCACCGCCTCCGGCAGGTAGTCGAGGTACTCAAGCGACTTGGTGACGAAGTCGCGGACGCCGATGCGGAGGGCGCGGATGACGGTCGCCTCGTTCCCGAACCCGGTGACCAGGATGACCGGCAGGTCGTGCCCGGCCGCCTTCACCCGCGCGTACAAGTCCAGGCCGTCGGTGCCGCCGGGCAGCCGGTAATCGAGCAACACCAGGTCGATCCCGCCGCCCGCCACTTCGCGAAGGGCGTCGTCGGCGGTCTCCGCCAACAGCACCCGATAGCCGGCCTCGTCGAGCCGGCTCCGCTCCAACTCGGCGATGCCGGGGTCGTCTTCCACCACCAAGATGGTCGCGGTGGCGGTGGTCGTCCGGGGTGGGGCGGGTTGTGTCGCGGTCATCGGTCGGCTCCTACTTCTTGGCGTCTTCGCGCGGCACCTGGACAATGGACAGGAACAGGCCCAGCCGCCGGATCGCCTCGACGAACCGCTCGTACTCGACCGGCTTGGTGACGTAACTGGCGCAGCCCAGTTCGTAACACCGCTTGACCTCCCGCGGGTCGTCCGTGGTGGTCAGCATAATGACCGGCAGCTCGGCCGTCTTCGGGTCCGCCTTCAGCCGCCGGAGCACCTCCATCCCGTCCACCCGTGGCATGTTGATGTCCATCAGCAGCAGCAGCGGCCCGTTCGGGACGCGGGCGGCGAACGCGCCGGCGCAGTGGATGTAGTCGAGTGCCTCTTGCCCGTCCGGGACGCGGACCACCCGGTTCGCCAGCCCGGCGTCCATGAGGTTCTGCTGCACGAGGTAGGCGTGCCCGTCGTCGTCTTCCGCCAGCAAGATCACCAGTTCGCGGTTCGCCACGGGACTACCCTCCTTGTGCTGAGTGGACGCCGGCGGGGGTCGTGTCCACGCCGAACGCCGCGGGCGGCACCGGCAGACTGACGAAGAAGCAACTGCCCGCGCCGGGGGTGGACTCGGCCCACACACGCCCGTGGTGCCGTTCGGCCACGCGGGCGACGATGGCCAGCCCCAGCCCCTCGCCGCTCCCGACGCCGGGGTGTGCCCGCTGGAACGCCTGGAAGATCTTCTGCCGGTGGCCGTCGGCGATCCCCAGCCCGTTGTCGCGGACGGTGTAAGTGCGGAAACCGGCCGGCTCGTCAAGGGGGAGGGCCGCGACTTCGATCAGACCGGGGCGGGACGGGTCGAGGTACGTGAGCGCGTTGCCGACGAGGTTGGCGAACACCTGCTCGATCGCCGTGCGGTCGCCCCAGGCGGCCGGCAACTCCGCCACCCGCACCGTCGCCCCGCGCTCGGCGACCGTCCCGTGCGCCGCGTCCACCACGCGGGCGACCACCCGGCCGACGTCGATCGCCTCCCACTGGTACTCCACCCGCCCCACCCGCGACAACCGGAGGAGGGCGTCGATGATCCCACTGAGCCGGAGGACGGCTGTCTGAATGAATCCGACCGATGTCGCCATCTTCCCGTCGAGCAGCCCGCGGCCGCGATCCCGAACGTCCGCTGGCACCCCCTCCTCACTCAGGATGCCGGCGAGCTGCCGCGCCCCCTTCTCCAGCTCCTTACTGAACCCTTGCAGGTTGACCAGCGGGGAGCGGAGGTCGTGCGACACGCTGTACACGAACATCTCGTTCTCGGCGTTCTTGTGGACCAGCTCGCGGTTGACCGCTTCCAACTCCGCCGTTCGCTCTCGCACACGGTCTTCCAGTTCCGCATTCAGGCGGCGAACCTCGGCCTCCGCCAGGTTGCGGTCGGTCACGTCTTGAAAGGCGACCCCGACGGAGCGTTCCGGCAACGGGAACGCCAGCACCGCGCACCAGCGGTCGGCGGCGTATTGGAACTCGCCCAGGTCGTCCGCCCGGCCCGACGCGGCGACCGCCGCGTACCGCTGGAGTCGGTCGGCCGGCGTGTGCGGGAATGCGTCGGTGACGGCGCGGCCGGTGACTTCCGCGATGGACAGGTTCAGGAGTCGGGCGGCGGCCGCGTTGCCCGAATAGATGCGGAGCGTGTCGCCGGCGTCCGCCCCATCCAGCCGGAGGATGAACAGGCCGAGGGGGATGTCCTGGGTGACCGTGGCGAACAGGCGGGTCGCGGCCTCGGCCCGCTTCCGCTCGGTCAGGTCCGTCAACGTCGTGCGGCTCCGCAGGTAGTGGCCGTCGGCGTCGCGGACGGAGGACGAGCCGATCAGCACCGGGAACGTCGAGCCGTCCTTCCGCACCAGTTCGACCTCGACATCGGACACCGACCCGCGCTCCCGGACGGTGGCGAACCCCTGCTGGTAGGTGGCGAAGCTGCTGGGTGCGACCAACTCGGCGAACCGCCGTTTGCCGACCACTTCTGCGGACTCGTACCCCAGCCACTGCAGTTCTGTCCGGTTCATGGCGACCAACGTGCCGCTCGGATCCACGGAGTGGTACCCGCACGGGGCGTAGTCGTACAGGTCGCGCACCGCCTCGGACGCGCGGGTCAACTCGCCCGCCATGTCCCGGAACGCGCGGTCCACGCGGGCGATCTCGTCGCGGCCGCCGAGCGGGGGCGGGAGGGAGTCCCCCGCGGCCAGCCGTCGGGCGGTCGATTCCAGAACGGCGAACCGGCGGGTGATGCTCCGGTAGAACGCCACCGCGAGGGCGAGGGTCACGCCGACCGCCGCCACGGCCCCGACCGCGGCCAGCGTGTTGAGCCGCGCCCGAGATCGGTCGAGGGCGGCCGCCCGATTCCGGTCGAGCCGATCCTCCTCGGCGAGGAACTCGTCCACTTCGCGACGGAAGGTCGCCGCGAGAAGTTCCCCGTGCCTGGTGCGAACCATCTCGGCGGCCGCCTGGGCGTTCCCGTCTCGGACCAGTTTCTCCTTTTCCTGGTGCCACGCCAGATTGGCGTTCGCCGCCGTCCGGAGAACGCCGGCTTTCTCCGACTGCTGGCGGGTCTCGCGGACCGACAAATCGAGCGCGGCGAGCTGCTCCGGCACGGCGGCCGACGCCGTCCAAAACGCCTCGGCGAACGTCGGCGTGGGGGAGATGATGTACCCGCGGATGGCGGCGTCCGCGTCGAAGATGGTGGTGCGAAGTTCGTGCGCCTGGGCGATCACCACTTTGGTGTGGTTCGCCCAGTGCTGGGCGTCGGCGTAGTCCCGCTGGAACCGAATGACCGTGAGGACGAACGCCAGTTGAAACACCAGCGGCACGGCGACGAGGATCAGACCTTTGCTCGACACCGTCACATGACACCTCGTCGGCCGAAACTGGCAAGAGTTCAAAACGAGCCGGCTTCCTTCCGGGGTGGCCTATTGTGAGGTGTTGATCGGTGGTCGGTCAAGGGTTCGGATGCAAAATCGCATGCCGGGTTGTACGACGGGCGAAAATTTCCTGTCCGGCCGGACTTTGGGCCGAACAACCTCACCTCGAAGCGGTGAAGGGCCACGATTGGAAGGAGAGCGCACCCTTACCGCTCCTGTTCATGATCGCTCGTCACGACTCCAGGTCGCACCGGTATGGGGGTAAACGAACCTGTTCCCTGGTGCGACGATGATCCGCGCGACCTGCCCCCACTGCGAACGGATTCTGGAGTTCCCCGACGACCGCGCGGGGATGGAGGTCCGCTGCGCCGCATGCGACCAACCGCTCACCGTCGGCGGGCCGGAGGCCGAGTACGTCCCCGAAGCCGACTCGCGGTTCGAACCGGTCTTGCACCCGCCGCGCGCAACCGGTGTGTAACGGGGCAATCCGAACGGCGTGTCGGGGCGTCGGAATGGGTGTACCATGCCGGGGGTTCGTGACTCCCCCGGCCCCATTCCGGAGTGCCCGTCATGCTCGTCCCGTCCCGCCGTCGGTTCCTGACATCCGCCCTCGCCGCCGGAGCCGCGCCGCTCGTCGGCCGTTCGCTGTTCGCCGCCGACCCAGTGAAACCCGCCCCGAACCCGATCCCCGCCGCCAACAACGCCTTCACGTGGGACTTGTACCGGCAACTGAACGGCACGCCGGGGAACGCCTTCTTCTCGCCGCTCAGCATCGAAGCCGCGCTCGGAATGACCGCCGCCGGGGCGCGGGGGAACACCCTCACCCAGATGCGGAAGGCGCTCGCCCTGCCGGTCGATGCCGCCGCCACGCACGCCGGGTTCCAGTCCCTGTTCGCCGCCCTGAACGACGAGAAGACGCCGGCCGACAAGCGGGGCTTCGAACTGACTGTCACCAACGCCCTGTGGGGGTCGGCCACCTACCCGTGGCGGAAGGAGTACTTGACGCTGGTCGCCGACAGCTACGGCGGCGGGCTGTTCCACACCGACTTCGGCCAGCCGGAACCGGCCCGCCAGAAGATCAACAACTGGGTCGAGGGCCAGACGAAGCAGCGGATCAAGGACCTCATCCCGAAAGGCGTGATCGACGCCGCCACCCGATTGGTGCTGACGAACGCCGTCTACTTCAAGGGGGCCTGGCAACTGCCGTTCGACGTGAAGCAGACGAAGGCCGGGCCGTTCCACCTCGCCAACGGCACGAAGGCCGAGACGCCCCTGATGCACAAGACGGCGGGGTTCGCCTACACCGAGACGGACGACGCGCAGGCGGTGGAGTTGCCCTATCAGGGCCGTGACACGGCGATGGTGGTGCTGCTGCCGCGGAAGGCGGACGGCCTGCCGGCGCTGGAGAAGGCGATGACCGGCCCGGCCCTGGACGCGGTGGTGAAGAAACTCGGCTGGGAACCCACGGTGGACCTCACCCTGCCGAAGTTCAAGCTGGAGACGAGTTACGACCTGGTGCCGCCGCTGAAGGCGCTGGGGATGACCGACGCCTTCACCGCGAAGGCCGACCTGACCGGGATGCACACCTCGGACGAGACGCTGTTCATCTCGGCCGTCCTGCACAAGGCGTTCTGCGCGGTGGACGAGGCCGGGACCGAGGCGGCCGCCGCCACGGCGGTGGTGGTCGGCCGGACGAGCGCGATCGAGCCCCGCAAGCCGAAGGTGTTCCAGGCCGACCGCCCG
>JBBRUO010000231.1:0-8720 GCA_038247725.1 Gemmatales bacterium | reverse complement strand
GAGCGCGATGCCGCCGTGCGGGGGCGCGCCGCTCTTCAGCGCGTCGAGTAAGAAGCCGAACCGCGCCTGCGCCTCCGCCGGCTCCATGCCGAGCATCTGGAACACCCGCGCCTGAACGTCCTGCCGGTGGATCCGGATGCTGCCGCCGCCGACTTCGTACCCGTTCAGCACCATGTCGTAAGCCTTCGCCCGCACCTTGCCGGGGTCGGATTCGAGGTGCGGCAGGTCGTCGTCCATCGGCGCGGTGAACGGGTGGTGCATGGCCGCCCACCGCTTCTCCTCCTCGTCGTAGCCGAACATCGGGAAGTCCAGCACCCACGCGAAGTTGAAGTGCTCGGCCCGCAAATGGAACGGCTTCGGCGTCCGCTTCTCTTTCTTGGCGGCGGCGGCTTCGGCCTTCTCGTACTCGGCCTGCTCGTCCCACCAGTTGCGGTACAGCTTCATCGCCTGCGCGACGTGGATGCGGACGGCACCCAGCGCGTCGCACACGATGGATTCCTTCGCCGCGACGAACAGCAGCAGGTCGCCGGGCTGCACGCCGAGCCGCTCCTTGATCTTCGCCTTCAGCGCGTCCGGGAAGAACTTCTCGATGCTGCCGGTCAGCTTGTCGCCCTCGGCCTTCATCCACGCCAGGCCCTTCGCCTTGTACGTCTCGGCCACCTTCGGCAGCTCGCCGCCCGGCTTCAGTTGGCTGTTGCTGAACTTGTCGGCCCCGCCGGGCACGCGGATGCCCCGGACGATGCCGCCGGCCTCCACCGCGCTCTTGAAGACGGTGAACTCGGACTCCATCGCCAGGTCCGTCACGTCCACGATTTCCAGCCCGAACCGCAGGTCCGGCTTGTCGCTGCCGTACTTGGCCATCGCCTCGGCGTAGCTGAGGCGGGGGAACGGCGTGGGGATCTTCAGGCCCAGGCATTGCTCGAAGATGTCGGCGGCCAGCGTCTCCATCACGCCGAGTACGTCGTCGCGCTCGACGAAGCTCATCTCCACGTCGAGTTGCGTGAACTCCGGCTGGCGGTCGGCGCGGAGGTCTTCGTCCCGCAGGCAACGGGCGATCTGGAAGTAGCGGTCGTACCCAGACACCATGAGCAACTGCTTGTACAGTTGCGGGCTTTGCGGCAAGGCGAAGAATTCGCCGTTGTACACCCGGCTGGGCACGAGGTAATCCCTCGCCCCTTCGGGGGTGGACTTGCCGAGCAGCGGCGTTTCCACTTCGAGAAAGTTCTTCTGGTCGAGGTGGTCGCGGATCACCTTGCAAATGCGGTGGCGGAGGACCAACACCTTCTGCAACGTCCGCCGGCGGAGGTCGAGGTAACGGTATTGCAACCGCAGTTCCTCGTTGGCGAGGTCTTCGTCCGGGAACTCGGTGACGCTGAACGGCATCGACGGGCAGTCGTTCAACACGGTCACGCTCTGGGCGTACACCTCCACGGTGCCGGTGGCGATGTCCGCCCGCTCCTTCCCCGCGATCCGGCGGCGGACGGTGCCGGTGACGGAGACGCAGTACTCGCGGCCGAGTTTGTTGGCGGCGGCGAACAACTCGGCGTCGTCGGCCTCGAACACCACTTGCGTCAGGCCGTACCGGTCGCGCAGGTCGATGAACGTCTGGTTGCCGAAGTTGCGGGTGGTCAGCACCCACCCGTTCAGGGTGACGGTCGCGTCGAGGTGCGTGTCGCGGAGGTCGCCGCAGGTGTGGGTGCGTTGCCAGGCGGACATCGAGGGAGGCTCCGAAAGCGGAATCGCGGACTCAACAGCCGTTATACGGAGCCGGCAGTCGGGTCGGCGGTTCGCTAAACTGACCGTGTTCCTTTGCCTCCCCCCCGACGGGTGTTCCCTGCGCATGTCCCACCACCTCGAGCGCGGCCAGTTGCTGTACAACCAGAGCCGTTACGCGCAGGCGGCCGACGAGTTCCGCGCGGCGCTGGCCGAGGACCCGAACAGCGCCGAGGCCCACGCCTTCCTGGCCCACTGCCACCTGGAACTGGGCGACACCGCCGCCGCGCTGCGGGAGGCCGACGAGGCGGTTCGCTGCGCGCCGCTGTTCTTCCTCCCGCACACCGTCAAGGCGATGGTACTCCACCGGCTGCACCGGCTCGCGGACGCCGAGGCATCGGCGACCGAAGCGATCTCGCACGACCCGTTCACGGCGTGGCCGTTCGGCGTGCTCGCGAACGTCCGCCTCTCGCGGAACAACTGGGCCGGCTGCCTGGACGCCGCCACCCGCGGCCTCGCCCTGGACCCGACCGACGCCGGCTGCTTATCGCTGCGGACGCTGGCGAACCTGCGGCTGGGCCGCAAGGCCGACGCCGCGTTCAGCGCGGAGACGGCCCTCCGCAACGACCCGAACGACCCGTTCGCCCACGTCGCCGAGGGGTGGCGGCGGCTGCACGTCGGCGACGCGAAAGGGGCGTGCGAGCACTTCCGCACCGCCCTGCGGCTGGACCCGACCTCCGAGGCCGCCCGCGCCGGCATGATCGAGGCGCTGAAGGCCCGCTACCGGGTGTACCGCCAGTTCGCCCGCTTCCAGTACTGGCTGGCCCGCCAGAGCGGGCAGTTCCAGTGGTTCCTCATCATCGGCGTGTTCATGCTCATGCAGGGGCTGATGGGGGTCGCCCGGCGGAACCCGGAGTGGAAGCCGGTCATCGGGCCGCTGATGGTCGCGCTCGTGATGTTCGGCCTGATGACGTGGGTGGGGAACGGGCTGTTCAACCTGCTGCTGTTGTTCCACCCGCTCGGCCGACAGGCGCTGACACGCGGCGAGAAGCGGGAGGGCTGCTGGCTGGGCGGGGTGCTGCTCGTCGGCGTCACCGGGTTCGGGTTCGCGGAAGCGAGCGGGGTGTTCGGCGAAGGCACCGACGCGGAGGGGGTGGCCACGGTGGTCGGCCTGAGCACCGCCGTCACGGCCCTGGTCTCGGTGTTCGCCGTGACCACCTGGTACCGGGTGGCGAGCGGCTGGCCCCGGCTGGTGGCGACGGCCGCGCTCGTCTGGGCGTGGGTGCTGTGGGCGGCGGTCGCGTACATCGTCTACGACCTCCTCGGCAGCCAGCCGCGCGGGGTCGTGGACGCCGGCTTGCGGATGTTGCGAGACGCGATGGAAATCCAGTACTGGACGATTCTGGGCACGGCGATCGGGGCGAACGTCCTCATGATGAGGTACCCCAACCGCGACTGAACCCCTGCTCACGCCCCGGCCAGGACGCGGCGGAAGTAGGTCAGCCCGCGGTCCACCGGTGTCGCCTGCGTATGCGCGTCCAGCAACGCCTGCGCGCGGAGGAGGAGTTCCGTCTTGTTGACGGGTTTGGTGATGAAGTCGTCGGTGCCGGCGTCCACGGCCCGTTCCACGTCCGTCGGCTGGTCGAGAGCCGTCACCATCAGCACCCCGACATCCTTCAGGTCCGGGTCGGCTCGCAACTGCTTGCACACCTCGAACCCGCTCAACTTCGGCATCATCACGTCGAGCAGGATCAAGTCCGGCTTCCACTCGCGGGCCACGGCCAGCGTCTCCTCGCCGTTCGCCGCGAACCGCACCTCGTACCCGGTGCCGTCGAGGTGGGCGTCGAGCAGTTCCACGTTCGTCTGGTTGTCGTCGGCGATCAGCACGCGGGCCATGATGACTCTCCGGAAGCGGTGGGGGAAAGTGTATTCCGCCTGGACCGACATTTCGCTGGCATCCGTCCAGGCACACGGTATTATTAGGGAGTTGAACCCGCCCCAGCGTACCCCGTGCGCTCGCCCGCCGTCGGCCGTCCGACCCACCCCCGCCCTCTTTCGGAGCCTGCCGTCATGCGGTTGCTCTGTCTCGCAGTTTGCTTGGCGTCCGGCACCGTGGTCGCCGCCGACGTGCCCCTCCCGGCACTGATCGACGCCGCCGTCGCTGCGAAACAACAGTCGGAGGAGGTCGCCGTCGCGCCGCAAGCCGACGCCCACACCCTCATCCGGCGGACGACGCTGGACTTGGTGGGTCGCCCCGCGACACCGCAAGAGGTCGCGGCCTTCGTCACTTCGACCGACGCCGACAAACGGGCGAAACTGGTGGACCGGCTCCTCGCGTCGCCGGCGTTCGCGCGGTATCAGGCGTACCTGTTCGAAGCCATGCTGAACGGCGACAGCGGCGGGAAGAACGGCGGCGGGCTGCGGGAATACCTGACGACGGCCCTGCGAGAGAACCGCCCGTGGGACCAGATGTTCCGCGAGATGATGCTGCCGGACGAGTCGGACGCGGCGCGGAAAGGCGCGTCGGACTTCCTCCGCCCGAAGCTGAACGACACCGACCGACTGACGACCGAAGTCGCGGTCGCCTTCTTCGGGGTGAACGTGAGCTGCGCCCAGTGCCACGACCACCCCCACGTGAGCGGCTGGACGCAGGACCACTTCTACGGGATGAAGTCGTTCCTCGCCCGCAGCTACGACGCCGGCGGCACCGTCGGCGAGCGGGCGGCCGGGCTGGTGAAGTACAAGCCGACGAAGGGGCCGGAACGGCAGGCCAAATTGATGTTCCTGACCGGCACGGTGGTGGACTCCGACACCGTCCGCGAGTTGACCAAGGACGAACAGAAGAAGGACAAGGAACTCGCGGATAAAGCGAAGGCGAGCAAGAAGGCCCCGCCGCCGCCGCCGTTCAGCGCGCGGGCGAAACTGGTGGACGTGGCGCTGGAGCCGAAGAACGTCGGCTACCTCTCGAAGAACATCGTCAACCGCCTGTGGCACCGCTTCCTCGGCTTCGGCCTCGTCAACCCGCTCGACCAACTGCACGCCGAGAACCGGCCGAGCCATCCGGGACTGCTGGAGGCGCTGGCGAAGGACACCGTCGCGCACCAGTTCGACCTGAAACGGCTCCTCCGCGGCATCGTCCTCAGCGAGACGTACTCGCGGAGCAGTCGCTACGACAGCGAGGACTTCCCCCTCCCGTCCGAATTCGCCGTCGCCCAGTTGAAGCCGCTCACGCCGGTGCAACTCGGCACCGCGTTGAAACTGGCGAACACCGACCCGAAGACGTTCGACGGGATGAAATCCGAGGACGTGGAGAAACGGGTCGAGCAGATCGAGTCGCAGGCTCGCGGCTTCGCGTCGATGATCGCCATGCCGACGGACCACTTCCAGATCGGCGTGAGCGAAGCCCTGCTGTTCAGCAACGGCGACCGCGTGCAGAAGGAGTTCCTGTCCGACGGCGGCGGCACGCTGTTGGGCCGACTGAAGACCGAGAAAGACGCCACCGCCGCCGCGAAACTGATGATCGAGACGGTCTTCGGTCGCCCGGCCGCCGACGGCGAGGCGAAGGCGTTCGCCGACTTCGCCGCCCGCCGCACCGACCGCCAAAGCGATGCCTACCGCCACATGCTCTGGGCGCTCGTCACGAGTGCCGAATTCCGGTTCAACCACTGAGTTGCTTGAGAAGAGGATTCACCGCAGAGGGCACGAGAGGGCACATGAGAAAGATGGAGAGTTGTGGAGGTCTCCTCTCAACAGCCGTTTCTGTCTTCCTCTCGTGCCCTCCTGTGGCCTCTGCGGTGAATCCGGCGAATCCAACCCACTAATGGTGCCCCATGCGTTCGTTCTTCTGCCGGTCGGCCGACCACGGCGTCTCCCGCCGGGCTTTCCTGGGGGCTTCCGCCGCGCTCGGTGCGTCGGCCGTCGCCGACATGACCGGGTTGGATGTCCTCGGTACTCCTGCCGTCGCGGGGGAACTGAAGCAGAAGCAGAAGCGGGTCATCCTGCTGTGGTTGGCCGGCGGCGCGTCCCAACTGGAGACGTGGGATCCGAAGCCGGGGGCCAGCACCGGCGGGCCGTTCCGCGCCATTAATACCGACGTGCCCGGCTTGCGGATCTCCGAACTGATGCCGGAGATGGCCAAGCGGATGAAGACGACGTGCGTGGTGCGGGGACTGAACACCCGCAACGGCGACCACGGCGGCGGGGCCAAGATGATGATGCGCGGGCGGATGGACGTCGGCCCGATCCGCTACCCGGACCTCGGCGCGGTGCTGGCTCGCGAGATGGGCCGCGCCGACAGCAAGGTGCCCGATTACGTCACCTTCTACACCCAGACGGAAGGTCGCGGCTCGGCCCCCGGCGACAGCGGTTTCCTCGGTGCCCGCTACTCCCCGATGGAACTCACCACGAACAACGTGCCCGAGTTCATCCGCAAGTTGGACGGCATCACCGAAATCGACCACCAGCAGCGGAACGACCTCCGCGACCTGCTCAGCAAGCAGTTCACACGCGGCCGCCAGTCCGACGTGTTGGGCAGCCACAACCAGGCCTACGAGCGGGTCCGGGGCATCATGGCCTCCGAAAAACTGTTTGACGTGACCCAGGAGCCGCAGAAGGTCCGCGACAAGTACGGCCCGACGCAGTTCGCCGAGCAGGCGCTGATCGCCCGCCGACTGGTGGAAGCCGGGGTGCCGTTCGTCCGCGTCGCTCGCGCCTGGTGGGACAGCCACGGCCAGAACTTCGAGACGCACCAGGAGATGGTGCCGGAACTGGATCACGTCATGGCCACGCTGCTGGACGACTTGAAGGAGCGCGGGCTGGCGGACGACGTGATGGTGGTGACGCTGGCCGAGTTCGGCCGCACGCCGGGTATCAACGCCAGCCTCGGCCGCGACCACTTCGCCAGCGCGTGGAGCATGACGATGAGTGGCGGTGGCATCAAGGGCGGGGCGGTGTGGGGCAAGACGGACGACAAGGGGAACAAGGTGATCGACCAGGAGGTGAACGCCGGCACGCTGTTCGCCACGTTGTACGAGGCACTCGGCATCAAGTACGACAAGAACTACTACGTCGGCTCCCGGCCGATCCCGCTGGTGGACCCCGGCTTCCACCCGATTGATGAACTAATGGGGTAAGATGTTTGGGGACACCAACCATCAGGAGACCGCCATGCGGAACGAAGCAGAACACCAACTGAACGAAGCCGCTTGCGACCGAATGAAAGACGAGTTGGAGCGGACATACCCCAGCAAGCAGTTCGTCGCGTTCGGTCACGGTCAAGTGATTGGTGATTCGGCGGACTTCTTCGAGTTGATGGGGGTCATTGAGCGCCAAGGCCGCGACCCGCGCGAAGTGATGGTGGTCCGCATCGGGGACGAGGAGATGGACGGCCGGACCATTTTCTCCCCGTTCCTAAGTGATCTCAAATGAGTGAGCAACTCAACCCCTACTTTGGGCGCTACGCGCGGCCGTTCCTTCGCACCACGTTTAGCGAGCGGAACGGGACAACACAGGAACTCATGCTGCTCGCCGACACGGGAAGTCCTTACCCCGTAATCCTCTCGCCGTTCTGGTTCGACCGATTGGTGCATACCGAGACCAGAGATGTTGACACGAATTTCGGGCGCCTGTACTCGGGCTGGGTTCACCTGTACATGCCGGATTACGGTCTTTCCGAACTCGCGAAGGGCTACTCCAACCAGCACGTCGGCGAATCGCTCGCCGAGGAGAATCCCGATCTTGTTGGCCTCGTCGGGCTACCTCTACTTCGACTCGGCGAGTACGGCGGGAACGCAACGGACTTCTGGTTCCGATCCTCACCCCCAACACCCACCTCCACCCCATGAAAGCCCCCGCCCCGGATACGCTCAAGCAGGTCAAGGACTTCGGCCTGTCGGCCATCGCGTTCGGCGTCGCTCGACTGCCGCGCACCGACCGCGTGTTCTTCGGCTCGTCGGACTTCAAAGTCCGCGAGGCCGACCTGTCCGCCGCCAAGTTCGAGCCGAAGGAACTGTACGCGCACGAGAGTTACGTCACCACCGTCGCGCTGGCCGGCACCACGCTGATCTCCGGCGGGTACGACGGCAAGCTGGCGTGGTGGGACACCGAGAAGAAAGCTCTCATTCGCACCACCGACGCGCACGCCAAGTGGATCCGGCAAGTCCGCGTGTCGCCCGACGGCAAACTGGCGGTGAGCGTGGCCGACGACATGTTGGCGAAGGTGTGGGACGCCGAGTCCGGCAAACTGGTCCGCGACCTGAAAGGCCACGCCGAGAAGACCCCGCACCACTTCGCCAGCATGTTGTACGCTTGTGCGTTTAGCCCGGACGGCAAACAAATCGCCACCGCCGACAAGACCGGCAAGGTGATCGTCTGGGAGACGGCCACCGGCAAACAACTGGGCGGGTTCGAAGCGCCGGTCATGTACACGTGGGACAAGTCGCAGCGGCTGCACAGCATCGGCGGCATCCGCTCGGTGGCGTTCAGCCCGGACGGGACGCGGCTGGCCGTCGGCGGCATGGGGAAGGTCGGCAACATCGACCACCTGGAAGGGAAGGCTCGCATCGAACTGTTCGAGTGGCCGTCGGGCAAGCGGCTGGCGGAGGTCGAGAGCGACAAGTCCAAGGGTCTCGTCAACCAACTCCGCTGGGCACCGGACGGCTCCTGGCTGCTGGGCGTCGGCGGCGCGGGCGAGGGGTGCTTGCTGTTCCTCGATGCGGGCGGCAAGAAGTTGCTCAAGCAAGAGAAGGCCCCGATGCACGTTCACGACGCGGTGCTCAGCGAGACCGCCGACTCGCTGCTGCTCGCCGGACACAACAAGCTGGTGCTGTACAAACTGGGCTGACGCCGGCGATTCACCTGACACCCCTGCGAACCTCAATCGGGAGATTGGGGTTCGTTCGTTTTTTTCCCCGAACCGAGCAGACGGTGGTTGCACCCCACCGGCCATTCCGCCACAATCGTACCAACATCCCCACCACCGGAGGCCTCTCCCATGCCTCGGGTCAACG
>JBBRUO010000230.1:0-8740 GCA_038247725.1 Gemmatales bacterium | reverse complement strand
GGTCGTGGGCGGGCGTGGGGGCGGGCTAGGTGGGGGTTGTTCGCTATTCCCCCCATGTCGGTTTGTCCCCAAACCCCCCTGGGCGCCGGCCCCCAGGCCGGCACAACCTTCACTCGTCCTCTCGCCAAGCCCGCAAGCAAGTCCGTGACACTCACCCCACCCGCCAGCTCGTCCCACCGGGGCGGTCTTCGAGGGTGACGCCGAGGGTCGCCAGCCGGGTGCGGATGAGGTCGGTCTGGGCGAACAGCCCGGCCTTCAGCGGGTTGTCCTTCGCGGCCGTCTTCGCCGTGTCCCGCAGGTTCGACCGCAAATCGAGGAGCAACTGCATCAGCCCGGACACCAACTCGTTCCCGCCGCCGAGTTCGGCCTTCGGCGGGGTCAAATCCAGGCCGAGGATGTCGGTCATCGCCTTCACCAGCCCGGCCCCTTCCAGGAACTCGCCCCGCGCCTGAGTGCCCGTGGACATGGGGTCTTCGAGCTTGGCGGTGTCGGCCAGCTTGTTCAGCGTCGTCACCAACTCGAACAGCACGCCGACCGCCCCGCCGGTGTTGAAGTCGTCGTCCAGGAACGTGTCGAACCGGCGGAGGGTGGAGACGAACTTCATCGTCACCGTCGATGCGTTGTCGGCGGTCGAGGCGTAGGGGTTGGGGATGACGATGAACGCCTTGCCGGTGACCCGCTCGGCCCGCTCGGCGAACCGGGTGAACGTCTCGAACGCGGATTTCGCCGCGACCATGTTCTCGGGCAGCGGGGTGGCCGGGTTGTTCCAGTCCCAGACGCCCAGGTCGATGGGGCTGCGGTAGTGCGTGCCGAGGATGAAGAACCGCAGCGCCGGCCCGCCCATCAGTTTCACGGCGTCGGTCACGCTCAGGACGTTGCCGATGGACCCGGCCATCTTCGCGTGCTTGCCGTTCTTGTCGCGCAAGGACAGCAGGCCGTTATGCATCCACACTTTGGCGAACTCGGCACCATTGGCGCTCTCGCTCTGGGCCAACTCGTTCTCGTGGTGGGGGAACTGCAAATCCAGCCCGCCGCCGTGGATGTCCAGCGTGTCGCCGAGCAGGGCGCGGCTCATCGCGCTGCACTCGATGTGCCAGCCGGGTCGCCCCTTGCCCCACGGCGACTCGAACACCACTTCCGCCGGTTCGCCCGGCTTGGCCCCTTTCCAGAGCGCGAAGTCGCCGGGGTTCCGCTTCTTGTCGCTGGTCTCGATGCGGCTGCCGACTTCCAGTTGCTCCGGGTCGCGGTTGCACAGCTTGCCGTAATCGGCGTCCTTGCTCACGTCGAAGTACACGTCCCCGCCGGCCGGGTACGCCACGCCATTGTCCACCAGAGTCTGAATCATCCCGATCATGCCGGGGATGTGTTCCGTGGCCTTCGGGAAGTGGTCGATGCCGACGACGGCCAGCGCCTTCAGGCAGTCGAAGTAGTCCTGCGTCATCTTCTCGGCGAGGGCCGGCACGGTGTTGCCCAACTCCTTCGCGCGGGCAATCAGCTTGTCATCGACGTCGGTGATATTCACCACCCACGTCACCTCGTAGCCGACGTACTTGAGGTAGCGCTTGACGGTGTCGAAGATGACCGGCCCGACCATGTGCCCGATGTGGCTCGGCTTGTACACCGTCGGCCCACACACGTACATCGTCACCCGCTCGCCGGGCTTCTTGTGGAACTTCTCCTTCTTGCGGGAGAGGGTGCTGTACACGACGAGGGGCATGGGAAACTCCTGCTGAGAGCGATGAGCCGTGGGCCGTGAGCAAATAACAGTGGGCGAAAACGCCGGCCGAATCGGAAACCGCTAACGCAATGCCGTGTCTGGCTCACGGCTCTTGGCTCACGGCTTCCACCAGCACCACCGCGTGGCAGCCGATGGCCTCGCCGCGGCCGATGTGCCCGACCCGCTCGCCGGTCTTGGCCTTCACGTTCACGCGGTCGGGCGGGACGCCGAGCAGCCCTGCCAGATTGTCGCGGATGGTCGCCTTCACCGGGCCGAGCTTCGGCTCCTGGGCGAAGATGGTGACATCGGCATTGACCGTTTTCCAGCCGAGTTGGTTCAACTTGGCCACCGTCTCGGTCAGGAACAGGCGGCTGTCGGCCCCTTTCCAGCGCGGGTCGGTGTCCGGGTAAGCGTCGCCGATGTCGCCGAGGCCGGCGGCCCCCAACAGCGCGTCGGTGACGGCGTGCAGCACGGCGTCGGCGTCCGAGTGCCCGACCAACCCCTTCGGGTAGTCGAGGCGGACGCCGCCGAGGGTCAGCGGGTAGCCCGGTTCGAGCCGGTGCGTGTCGTGCCCGGAGCCGACGCGGAACTCCATCCCGACCTCCGAAGAGCGGAAGACATCACCCCGACCCGATTCCGAACGGGGTCAGTCAGTGTACGGCGTCGGGGGGCGTCGGCTTGCGGACGACGGAACCGACCGGCGGTCGTATACTATCGGACCGACACGGGGCCGTCGTCGGTCCCACCTCGCGCGCAGTCTCAGGAGCGGTTTCATGGCCGGACACAGTCACTCGGCGAACATCGCCGTGCGGAAAGGCAAGCAAGACGCGGTGCGGGCGCGGCTGTTCAGCAAGTTGGCCCGGTACATCATGATCGCCGCCAATAACGGCGGCGGCGACCCGACCACCAACTTGCGGCTGCGGTACGCCATCGACAAGGCCCGCAGCGTGTCCATGCCGAAGGAAAAGATCGAGCGGGCCATCCTCAAGGGGACTGGCGAACTGGAGGGGGCCAGTTACGAGGAGACCACCTACGAGGGGTACGGGCCGAACGGGGTGGCCATTCTCGTCGAGGCGCTGACCGACAACCGCGCCCGCACCAGCGGCGACGTGCGGCTGATCTTCGACAAGAACGGCGGCAACATGGGGCTGCCCGGCTGCGTCGGCTACCTGTTCGAGAAGAAGGGGCTGATCCTGATCGACGCCACGGCGTACCCGGACGAGGACGCGGTGATGACCGCCGCCCTGGAGGCCGAGGCCGACGACTTCAAGCGGGAGGAGGCGGTGTACGTCGTCACCTGCGACCCGACCAAGTTCTCCCCGGTGTACGAGGCGATCAAGGCCGGCGGGTACGACACGCTGGAGGCGGAGGTGAAGAGCCTGCCGAAGGCGTACTCCGAGGTGGACGTGGAGACCGGCAAGAAGGTGGCCAAACTGATGGACCTGCTGGACGCCAACGACGACGTGCAGAACGTGTACACCACGGCCGACCTGACCCCGGAAATGACCGGCTGAGCGGCGGCCGCCGAAAATCCGAACCGGCGGCCGGCGAACTTCTTCTTGAAACCGAACCCGCCGGCGGTTCGCATTCGGGGAACGGGTGCGGCTCGTGGCACGCGGATGAGGTGCCGCCCGCGTGACGAAACCAGGTCGTTGGCACGCGCATTGCACATCAACGAAAGTCCTTCCTTCCCCCTGAGCGGCGGACATCCCAAATGGATTTCGACCTTCAATCCGCCGTCAAGTCGATTTTCGCGATCCTCGGGGCGGCACTGCTCCTGTATCAGGCGGTGGCCGCCTTCTATCGGGGCGCGCCGTTGCGAATCGTCGTCAACCCGTACCGCCGGCAGTGGCTGTTCGCCGGGATCGGGGTGGCGACGGTGGCGTACAGCGGCATCGCCCTGACCGCCGACAACCAGTGGGATCCGCCGTCCATCATCAAGGAGTTGGCCCCACTGGTGTCCGAGGGGAAGACGCCGTTGCGAGTGGTGACGGGCACCATCTTCTTGTTGATCGGCATCGGCCTCATCGCTTCGGTCGCGTATTGCTGGTGGACGTTCCCGCGAGATCCGACCTCGTTCGACCTGGGGAAACATTCGCCAGATGTCGCCGCCAAGCACGTCCGCCGGGCGCTCCAGCACTATACCGAGCAACCCGGTGGGTTGGAGTACGCGGCCGTCATCGTCCTGCCGCCGACCGGCACCCCTCCGCCGACGGTGGACGAGTTGATCGCCAGCCTGGATGAGAGCGGCCCGAGCGCCCCGCCGTACCGCCTGATCGAGTGGCTGAGTGAGGGGGAACTGAAGGACATCCGCAAGGCGCGGCACCTCGGCCCGGCCGACCGCGAGACGTTCACCGGCGAGCGGATGACGTGGCTCGCCCTCGCCCTCGCCGCCCACCCCCGTGCCCGCGAACAGGCGGTGCCCTGCCTCCAGACCAACCTGGGCGACGTGACCCTGGTGCAGACCCGCACGCGGTTCGGCGGCCTGCTCCTCGAGTACCTGTACCCGGCCAAGGACGGGGAGCCGGACTTCCTGCTGTTCGGCGTGACGATGAGTTCCGGGGAGGCGGACGGCAACCGGTTCTACGAACACTTCGCGATGATGCGGCGGGCCGTGCGGTATCTGCTGCCCGACAAGTACGCGATCGGGCCGTCGGTCTTCCCGCTGGAGATGGCCGTCTCCGCCGCCCCGCCGGCGGTGCCGACGCCCGCCCCGGCCACCCCGGTCCCGACCGATCCGGTCCCGGCCGCCACCTCGGAGGCCGGCCCGACGGTCGCGGAGCAAGAGGACGAGGAGAACCCGGACGACGCCGTCGGCGCGCTCCTCGAACCGCCCACCGGTGCCGACCCCGCCCCGTGACGCGGGAGCGGTGGTATACTGCGAGGACGCAAGCCGCCGGCAGTCGGCCCACCTCTCCCGAACGCCCGGCACCGCCCATGAACGACCTCGTGCAAGCGTCCGGGTACGCGGCCCTCGTGTACCTGACGTTCAACTACCTGATCACGTTCGGCAGCGGCAAGCCGCTCGTCCAGTGGATCAACCCCGGCCGCCACTACCTGCCGTGGCTGTCCGCCGGCCTGTTCACCCTCGGCTACACCCTGCTCACCCGCGCGGCGAACAAGTACGACCAGGGTTCCTCCGACCTGCTCGCCGCCCTCATCAGCGCCGAGTCGGCCCGCTCGGAGGTGATCGGCACCGTCATGTTCGGCGTCCTCGGCATCTCGGTGCTGATGCTGTGGCTGTGGTGCCAGTGGAACCTGCCCCGCGACCCCCGCACGTTCAACTCGAACCCGAAAGTGCTCGCCGACGAGTACCGCCGCGCCGTCCGGCACTTCATCCGCTGGAAAGGCGGGCTGGACTACGCCTTCGTGTGCGAGGTGCGGGGCGGCCTGCACAGCCGGCTGGCCGAAGGGTCCGACGACCGCGACATCGCCGTCGGCGTCTCCCGCCTGCCGGCCGTCGGCACGGCCGAAGTCGCCCTCGACAAAAAGCGGGCCGCCGCCGCCCAGCGGGCGTTGTGGAACGAGCAGGCGCGGCGGCTGTTCGACGACCTGCCCCGGCTGGACACCCTGGTCGCCGGCTGTCGCCAGGGGGCGAACGTGGCGCTGGCGTTCGACGTGCGGTACGGGGCGTTTTTCTTCGAGGTGATCGAGCGGCCGGACGCGGTGGCCGGCGGCGACGGGGTGTGGCTCTACCTGTTCGCCACCTGCCTGAACCAGCACGAAGTCACGACGATGACCGCCAGCCACCACTTCTACGCCCTGGCCGACGCCATCCGCCAGATCCGCCGCGGCGTGATGAAGAGGTGATCCATTCACCGCCCCCGATTGCGGCGGTCGCGGGTGCGGAAGAACTTCAACAGCGCGTCGAAGTGCTTGCCGTCGGTGGACACATCAATCAGGTCCGCCTGCGCCCCCCGCGCGGCCTTCAGGAACGCCGCCCGGCGTTCCGCCGTCCGCGCCGCGAACCCGTCGCGGAACCCCCGGCTGCCGGTGTCGATCACCTGTTGGTGGCCGGTCTCGGCGTCTTCCACCCGCACCAGCCCGACGTTCGGCCACTGCTGCTCGCGGGGGTCGGCCACCCGCACGGCGATGAGGTCGTGCTGCCGCGCCGCCCGCCGCAGGCTGTCGGTGTACCCGTCGGCGTGGAAGTCGCTGACGAGGAAGACGATGGCCCGCCGCTTCTGAGCCTTATTCAAATGATCCAGCGCCGCCGTCAGGTCCGTCCCCGTCCGCTCCGGCTCGAAGAACAGGATGTCGCGGAGCAACCGCAACACGTGCCGGGTGCCCTTGTTCGGCGGGACGTACCGTTCCACGCGGTCGGTGAAGGCCATCAGCCCGACGCGGTCGTTGTTGCTGATGGCGCAGAAGGCGATGAGGGCCGCCAGCTCCGCCGCCACCGTCCGCTTCGGCTGCTGCTGGGTGCCGAACCGCTGGCTGCCGGACACGTCCACGGCGAGGATGACGGTCAACTCCCGTTCCTCGACGTACCGCTTGATGAACGCCGTGCCCATGCGGGCGGTGACGTTCCAGTCGATACCACGCACGTCGTCGCCCGGCTGGTACTCGCGGACCTCCTCGAAGGACAGGCCGGTGCCCTTGAACGCCGAGTGGTACTCGCCGCCGAGGAGCGTCTGCACTGCCCGCCGGGCGCGGAGGTGCAAACGCCGGATCTGTCGCATCACCTCGACGGGGAGCATTGGGAGTCTCAGGAAACGGTGTCCGGGTCGATACCGAGCGCGCGGAGTTTGGCGGCGAGGGCGTCCGCGCGGGCGTCGGCGGAATCGGCCCGCCTCTTCTCCGTCTCGGCCTTCTTCGCGTCCTCTTCGGCCTTCCGCCCCAGTTCCACGAGGGTGAGGAACGGTCGGCCATCGGGCAGGAACAGCATGAGGTCGGTGGCGGTCGGCTGGAACCGCACGCCGAGCCGCGGGCTGACGAACCCGGCCGGCTTCCGTTTGACGAACCGCCCGCTCTTGCGGAGGAAGATCTCGACCGTCGGCACCTTCCGCTGGGGGTTGATGAGGTAATACTCCTCGGCCCCGAAGTGGCGGTAGAACGCCTTCTTCTTCCGCATCTCCTCGACGGTGTTCTTCGGCGACAGGATCTCGAACACCACCTGGGGGAAGATGTCGCCCTCGTTCCACACTTGGTAACTGCCGCGGTCCCCCTTGGGTCGGCCGAAGGCGATAGACACGTCCGGCGCGCGGCGCTTCTTCGGGTCGCCCTCGACGGCGTAAATCAGGTTGTTGCCGGCGACGAACACCGTCGGGTCGTCCCGGTACCAGATGTCCAAGTTGCCCTGCACCTTGACGATCCACCGGTATTGCTGGGTAGTGTCGGCCATGCGCTTCCCGTCCGAGTCCGGGTATACGACCGCGGCAGGCGCGGGCTGGGTGGCGATCACGGCGAGTCCCTCCGGAGTGCTGGGGTTGCGAGCATCTTACCCGCCGGCGGGGGTCCGTGTCGCGGTCGTTCCCGGTGAGGCGGATGTCGCCGCCGCCAAAATCGATTCAAGCCCCGCACGCCGCCCGACCGATAAAGACTGCTGATTCCGAATTCCCCTCGCTTCGGGAGGCGGTGCCATGACTCGTCGCTTGTTGTCGGCTTCGCTCGGCCTGCTCGCCAGCACTTCGGCCGCCGTCGGGCAAGGGTTCTTCCCGCCGTCAACTCCGCAGCCGCAGCCGCGGACGTGGCAGCCGATCATCCCCGCGAGCGTGGCCCCGCTGCCGGAACCGCCCCGGCCGCTGGTGGCCCGCCCGCTCACCGCCGACCCGCGATTCCAGCCGGCCCCGCAACAGTTCCCGCCGCCCGACCCGCGCCGCCTGCCGCCGAACTTCACCCCGCCGCCGCCCGCGTTGCAGTCGCCGCGAACCCCGTTGCCGTTGGGGGTGCCGCAATCCCCGTCGGTCGGCCAACCCGCCGCACACGGGCCGACCGACTGGAACGCCGCCGCCCCGGTCCAGGAAATTCGCCTACCGCAAAAGGAAAAAGGGGCGCGGTTCGACGGCTCGATGGTGTCCGTGCGGAAGTTCCAGGACGGCTGGCAGGTGTGGTCCGGCGGGGTCGTGCTCCGCGACTTCGGCCGCAGTCAGACCGACGCCGAGGAGGCCGCCCGCACCATCCGCGAGTTGCGGACGACCGACTGGTTCGCCATCGGCGACGGCCGCCCGACCCTGGAGTACGGCCTGACCAACGGCCGCCCGCACCTGCCGACGTTCACCCCGAAGATGACGACGCCGTTCGACCTGGCGTCGGTGCGGGTGGACAACATCCGCGGGGTGTGGTGCCTCCGCGACGACGCCAGCATCCTCGTCAACTTCGGCCGCCAGCGGGACGACGCCGAGCAGGCGCTGGCGGTGATCCGCAAGTACGGGTTCAACCGCCTCGGCACCATCGGCAACCCGGCGCGGATGTCGGTCCTATTCGCCCAACCGGGGCTGACCGCCGCGCGACCGGGCATGGGGGCCGCGCCCGCCGGGCTGGGGCAACTCGCCCAGGCCGCGCAGGAGCAGAGTCTCACCCGCACCGGCATCGCCGTGCCCGGCGCGGGGTACGTCGGCGAGCGGCTGGTGATCGACCCGAAGAAGATGGAGATCCGCCGGGAGAAGGGCGAGTACGTCCTCGCCCACGGGCCGGACGTGATGGCCAAGTTCGGCATGAGCGAGTGGTCCGCCCGCGACGCCCTTCGCGTGGTGCAAGACATGCGGGTGACGGAGTTCTGCCGGTTCAACGCCGACATCACTTTCTACTTGGTGAACGGTCTGCCGCCGGCCCGTCCGCCGTTCTCGGTGCAGTCCACCCGCTTCGACCCGGATCGGCTGGCGATCCGCCCGGCGTCCAACGGGGCCACCGGCGTGTACGACATCAACGGCCGACTGCTGTACTCGGTGGCGTCGAAGGAGGAAGCCGAGTCGCTGGTGAAAATGCTGCAACACTACAAGTTCGACCAGCAGGGTCAGATGGGGCTGTCCGGCCGCACCGGGCTGAAGTTCCTGGCCAAGGTCGGGCGGTGACGGCCGCCGC
>JBBRUO010000229.1:0-8756 GCA_038247725.1 Gemmatales bacterium | reverse complement strand
TCCGGCGGGGCGATTGCGTCTCTCCCAAACCCGTAACGGACGGTAACGAATGTTTGACGCGGGGTAGTCCCACGGTTTACGATGTGCGATGATCGTACTGCCGGGCGGTGTTCCCTCTCCCGAACTCCCACCCACTCACACCCCGCGTCCCGAGGCCGCGTGATGCTCGACTGTCGTGGGCCGCTGTCAGCGGTGCTCGTGTTGCTGTCCGGGTCGGTCGCGGTCGCCGAGACGCCCCGCGCGGCGGTGCCGGCGGCCGCCGAGGCCCGGCTGCGGGCCGACGCCGAGGGGTTCGAGCGGGGCGGGAAGTGGGACAAGGCGCTCGACCTGTACCTGAAGTTGTACGTCTCCGGGTCGAACACCCCCGACATCCGCGACCACATCCGCCACTGCCTCCGCAACGTCTCCCAGGTCCAGCGGCAGCGGGACCCGGTGTTCCGCCAGTTCATCCTCACGCTGTCGGTGAGCGACGCCCTGCAACTGTACGCCGAGGCCGTCGGGAAGATGTCCGCCCTGTACGCCGACCGGGAGAAGGCCACCGTCGAGAAGCTGTTCGCCGCCGGGTTGGACGAACTCGATCGCGCGCTGTCCGACACCGCCTTCCGCCAACACCTGGGCGACGCCACCGACGCCCGCATCGCCAAGTTCCGTCAGGTCATTCAAAACGGGTGGAAGCAGAAGCTGCCGGCGACCCCGCGGGACGCCCGCATCGCCGCGCGGGAGGTGGTGGCGTCCGCCGCCCAGCAGCTCGGGGCGAAGAACGGGGCGGCGGTGGTTCTCGAACTGTTGTGCGGCGGGTGCAACGGGCTGGACGAGTTCTCGGCTTACGTCACCCCGTCCGGCGCGCAGGCCGAGTTCGCCTCGCCGGTTCTGGAACTCGCCGGGTACGGGCTGCTCGTCGCCTTCGACGACCGGGGCATCCTGATCGACGGCGTCGTCCCCGGCAGTTGGGCGGCAGCGCACACCCCCCTCCGGAAGGGCGACCGCGTCCTGCGGTTGAACGAACGGGACGTGGTGCCGGCCACCGCCGTTGAGGTGACGAGTGCCCTCCGCGCCGCCAGCCCGTTCGGGCACGAACTGGAGACGGCCCCGACCGACTTCGAGCCGGACCCGCAGTTGGTCAAACTGCCGACCCCGCTGCCCAGCGTATACGCGGCGGCCGTGATGAGCGCGAAGGAGGGCGTCGGCTACCTGCGGCTGGCCGCCTTCAACGACCGCACCGCCCGCGAACTGGACGACGCCGTCATCGGGCTGAAGACCCGCGGGGTGAAGGCCCTCGTCCTCGACCTGCGGGGCAACCCCGGCGGGTCGTTCCTGGCGTCCATCCACGCGGCCCAGCGGTTCGTCCCCAGCGGCATCATCGTCACCACCCAGGGGCAGTCGCCCGACTTCGCCGGCCGCGTCTTCTCGTCGGACAGCGGCATGACCGCCCACGACCTGCCCGTCGTGCTGCTGGTGGACACCCGTACGATGTCCGCCGCCGAGGTGTTCGCCGCCGGGCTGAAGGACAACGGCCGGGCCACGGTGGTCGGAATGCCGACGTTCGGCAAGGGACTGGTGCAAGCGCCGATCCGCCTGCACTCCCTGAACACGGTCGGGGACGACGGCAAGCCGGTGGACAGGTCCGGGGTGATGATCCTGTCCGTGGCGACCGTATTCGGGGCGCGGGGGCAGGGGCTGAACGGCACCGGCGTCACCCCGCACTGGGTTGAGGCGAACGCCGACCGCCAACTCGCCCTCGCGGTGGCGAAGGCCATCGAACTCGTCGGCGGCCCCGCCCCCGGATCGGGTGGGATGGGCATGCGGTGAAGAGTTCGCGTTGAGTAGATCAGCACCGTTTGGTTCAGGCCTCGACGGGCCGGCCGGCCAAGTCTCCCACCACCTCGCTCACCCCGTCGTGGTCGAAGATGACCGGGATGTCACCGGGGGCGATATACAAGGCCACCCCGCCCCGCACCGCGATCACTTCCGGCCGATCCACCTCGTGTCGGCTGCCCGCCACCGTCACGATGGTGAACGGGCGGAACGGAGTTCGCTGTTTGAAGGCCAGGACCGTGCCGGAGAATGTCTCGCGATCCATGTTGCCACCTCGTGTGGAAGGTCTTAGCGAATTCTACCACAGTCGGCCGCGCCCGACCACCGCATCCGATCCTGTCAAACCGCGACACGCACGACGGAAAGGTCAACCGCTGAAAGGGGCCGGGTCGGGCCGAACGCCGGCGTCACCCCGCACTGGGTCGAAGCCAACCCCGACCGCCAACTCGCCCTCGCGGTGGCGAAGGCCATCGAACTCGTCGGCGGCCCCGCCCCCGGATCGGGTGGGATGGGCATGGGGATGGGGATGCGGTGAACCCGGCCCGGCAGGGCCGTGGGTGGATTGGAATCCAATGACAGCCGCGATCCTGGCGGGCCGAGTTCGCCGGCATCCACTGTCGCACGTCAAACCCTTCGCCAACGGTCCTCCAGCGTGTCGGACGTGGTACTCTGGGTGGCAGTCCCACGATCCCCGCCGACCGGAGACACCCCCATGACCGTTCGCCGTGCCGTCCCGCTGTTGCTCCTCGCGGTGCTTCCCGGCTTCGCCCGCGCCGAACCGGTGACGACCGCTGCCGCGCTGGTGGCCGCCGTGAAGGACGGGGCCGAAGGCGCGACCATTGATGTCGCCGCCGGCACCTTCGAGCTGAACACGCCGCTGGAACTGAAGGCGCGGATGACCCTGAAAGGGGCCGGCATCGACAAGACCATCCTGACCCACGCGGCGAGTTGGCAGCCGTCGGCGAACACGTTGCCGGACCCGGAGATGAAACTGGAGGGGTTGGACACCGACGCCTACCTCATCCGCCTGAAGCGGGACACCGCCGGCATCACCGCCTCCGACCTGACGCTGCGCGGCCCGCAGTTGCACGGGGCCGTCTTCGGCTGGTTCAACACCGACTTGCACCTGCACCACTTGCGGATCGAGGAGACCATGTGGTGCGGGGTGCGCACCTTCGGCATGAAGGGCGCGAAGATTCACGACTGCGAATTCGTCGATGCCGGCGGGCGGTGGGAGCGCGGCAAACCGGGAGTGAAGGGCGGCATCACCGGCGGCGCGATCTTCGCCATCTGGATGGCCGACAGCGAAATCTTCAACAACCGCTTCACCCGCACCCGGATGAGTCGGGAACACGAGTTCTACGGCATCAAGGTTCGGCAGGCGAAGCGGTGTCGGGTCCACCACAACACCATTCGCGTCAACTTCTCGATGGAGTTCCCGTTCGAGAACGACGAGGACAACGAGTTGGACCACAACGTGTGCGACGGCACCCTCTCCATCCCCAAGCACGCCGGCGGGCCGGTCCCCAAGAGCGGCAAGACGTTCCACATCCATCACAACTGGATGCGGGACAGTTACAGCATCGAGTTCGTCCGCAACGGCGTGGAGATCGACCACAACCTGTTCGACTTCGACCCGAAGAAGGACCACGGCAACCTGATCTCCGGGTTCGGGAAGGCGGACGCGAAAGGGCCGGCCAGCTTCCACGACAACTACGTCCGCAACCCCGGCCGGGGCGTCATCTGGATCAACGAGGTGTATCACAACCTCACGATTCGTAACAATCACATCATTACGACCACCACCGCGACGCCGCGCACCGAGGGCCTGTTCGGCTTCAACCCGAAGTGCGACTTCAAGACCATCACCATCAAAGACAACATCATTGAATGTAAAGGCCAATCGCGGCCGCTGTTGCGGGCGAAGGAAAGTTACGCCGCGACGGTGGAGAACAACAAGCTGGTGAACGTGGCCGACGCGGACAAGCTGAAGAACCCGCCGGCCGACCGCCCCGTCGGGCCGGAGAAACCGCTGCGGTTCGAGTGCGGGGTGAAGGGCGAGTTCACCGTGGACGGGTGGGCGGGCACGCCGACGACGAAGTAGCCGTCACGTCAGATACACCCGCCGGGCGGCTTCGCGGTAGGTGTGTTCGAGGTCGATGGGCACTTCCTGCCGGAGGTTTAACGGCAACGGCAGCGTCGGCAGCGGTTGACCGACCGCGAGCGGCCGCCGCCAGGTGGCGACGAGGGTGCCGTCCGGTGTCGGTCCGCCGACGCGGTAGCTGACGGCGAACGGCGTCGGGGTCGGTGGCAACGGTTGGCCGAGATCGAGGGCCACCTCGTCGACGAACGAAAACCCCGTCGGCCGTGGCAGCACGTCAACCACCATGAGATGGACGGCTTGGCGGAGGTAGCCCAGGTAGCGGCCCAAGTAGCGGGCCCGCGCCGACGGGCGATCCTTATTCCGGGGCGAGATGATTTCGATGGCCGCGATCAAGACCCCGTGCAGGTCGATATGAACCGCCCGCATCGGGTCCAGTTCAAACGACGCAGCGCTTTCAACATCCGGTTCCATCGTCGCCAGCGCGGTCTGTGGTTCCGCAGCGTCGGGGCCGGGGTTCCAATTCCGCACGCCGAGGTCGGGTCGCCCGTTGGGGGCATCGAAACTGAGCGACGGAACCCCGCCCATGTATACGCGGTACTCCGGTGGGAGGCGCGGTTGCACCCACTCCAAAAGTTGGTTCTGCCAGACGAGGTGCAGGCTGTCGAACCCGCGATCGTCGGTCCAATCGTGCAACGGCATCGGGTTATGCTCCTTCGCGGCATGGACTCCGACATCATACCTCTTCCGTTACCACCCCGGCAGCCGCAGCAACTTCGGCAGCGTCGGCTCCAACTCTCGCAGCCGGGTGGCGGCGGCCGTCACCCACTCCGGTTCGCCGTGCGGCCACAGTTCGCCGAACGGCCCGTCGGCGGTCGCGTTCCAGTCGGCGTTGTCGGCGGCGGACAGTGTCGCCAACAGTGTGACATCGAACGCGACCGGCGCTTCCGGGACGGTGCCGCCGTCGAGGACGATCCGCAGGCACCGCGCGGCCAAACCCGCCCGCTTCGCGGGTTGGTCGGTGCGGGCCACGTCCACGGCGAAGGCGGCGGCGGCGAACGCCAGTTCCGCGTCCTCGGCGGCTTTCGACGGCCCCTTCGCGTGAACCGCATTCCGCGCCGAATTCGCCGTGCCGCGGGCCACCTCGGCGGCAATGTCTAAAGTGAACCGCGACACCGGCACGCCCAGGCACCCGGCTTCCAGCAGTGTCAGGACGCCCGTTACGGCGTTCAGCCACTCGACCGCGTCCGGGCCGTACACCGGTTCCGCGCGGAGGATTACCGACGACAGGCGGACCGCCGCCCGCTGGCAAACGGCCGCCACCCCCAGCCGGGGCGACTCGGCGAAACGGGTCTCGATGTCGGGCCAAGCGGGCAACTTCGTCATGCGACACTACGGTACTCGGAAGGCGAACCACATTTATTCTATTCGACCGTCACACACCCGCACCCCCGCCGGTAAGGGGTCCGGAATGTGAAGCCCCACCCCCCGCCCCCGGTGCCAAGATGAACCCGACCAACCCCCCGATGATCGCCCGCCGAGTCCAGCCACGACAGGCGAAGCGGATCGACCCCACGCCGGCCGAGGTCGCGGGACCGAGTACCCTGGAAACCGTGGCGAAGGTCGTGAGCGATGTGGCGAAAATCGCGGACGCCGTCGGCAAACTCTTCAAGACGGACGCCACCCCGGCTCCCCGAACCGCCGCACTGGTGCATTCGGACTTCGTCGCCCAGCCGGAGATGCTCCCGGACACCGCGTTCGGCGGGGGCGGCGACTGGGGCTTCGGCGGCGTGCCGGAATTGCCCGCGATGCCGGAGCCGCAGGGGTGGGACTTCAGCCAGATGCTCGGCTTCGACCCGAACGTGCTGATGGGCGGGTTCGATCCGAACATGATGATGGGTGACACGGACCCGAACGCCGGGTGGTGAACTGGTTTTGTGGCCCCGGTCCCGCTATCCCTGTCGGTATGTCCGAACCGTTCGATCCCGATCCGCCGCGACGACTTTTCACGCCGCGGACGGTCATCGGAACGCTGCTGGTGATCGGCTTCGCCCTCGGACTGGACTTCCTCCCGGATTCCAACACCCTCTGGCAGACGGCCCGCGGCCGCCTCGACGACTGGCAGCAAGCGGTCGAGGCGAACTTGGCCCGGTCGGTCCTCGTCTTTTCGGTTCTGTACCTGTTGCTGGTGACGCCGCCGATTCCCCTGTCGGCGCTATTCGCGCTGGTCGGCGGGGCGCTGTTCGGCCCGTGGCTGGGCACGGCGGTGTTGTTCGCCAACGCCGTCCTGTCCGCGACGTTGGCTTTCTTGGCCGCCCGCTACCTACTTCATGATTGGGTGCAGCGGAACCTCGGCCACCGGCTGGGGCGGCTGAACGACGGCGTCGCGCGGGCCGGCGGGGTGTACCTGTTCGCGCTGCGGTGGATGCCGTTCCTGCCGTTCTTCGCCATCAACATGGGCATGGGGCTGACGCCGATCCGCCTGGGCAAGTACGTCCTCGTGTCGGCGGCGGCGATGTGGCCGTTCACCCTGATGTACGCTTACGCCGGCAGCCGGTTTCGGGAGATGCGGACCCCGCGCGACGCCGTGTCGCCGGAAGTCCTGGTGGCGTTCTCGCTGCTGGCGGTGGTGCCGATCGGCTTGAGATTTCTCGTGCGGCGGGTGCTGCGAAGGAGGGCCGGTGTCGCTGTCGCTGTTCGTTAGGGCGGTGCAGGCGCGGACGTACCCCCGCCTCATCTGGATGGTCCGCCACCGCACCTGGCTGTTGCAGGAAACCGTGCTCCCGGTGCTGAGCGTCACCGCGCTGGCGTTCATGTACCGGGCCATGATGCCCGGCGACCCCGAGCGGGCCAAGACGTTCATCGGGGTGGTCATCCTCGGCGCGGCCATGACCACGTTCTGGATGAACATCCTGTGGAGTATGGGCGCGCATCTGTATTGGGAGCGGGACGGCGGCAACCTGGAACTGTATATCATGTCGCCGGCCCCGCTCATGAGCATCCTCATGGGTATGGCGCTCGGCGGGATGACGACCACCCTCGTCCGCGCGGCGGCCATCCTGACCGCCGGCGTGCTGCTGTTCGACGTCCCGTTCCGCCCGGACTCGTGGTGGCTGCTGGGGCTGATCTTCGCGCTCACGATGGTCTCCCTGTACGGCCTCGGCATGATGTTCGCCTCCCTGTTCCTGATGTGGGGGCGGGAGGCGTGGCACACGGTCAACCTGTTGCAGGAGCCGGTCTACCTGCTCAGCGGGATGAACTTCCCGCTGTACGTCCTCGGCAACCTGATCGGCAAGGCGGTGCCGGCGATCGCGCTGCTCATCCCGCTGGCCGCCGGGATCGACGCCATGCGGCAGGTGCTGTTCGGCATCCAAGGGTTCCTGCCGGTGTGGGTGGAGATCGGCATCCTCGCCGCCCTCGGCGTGGTGTTCGTGACGCTCGCCATCCGCTGCCTGAACGTGTTGGAGCGCAAGGCCAAAGCCGACGGCAAGCTCACGGTGAAGTGGCAGTGATGCGAACAGTTTTCCCCCTCCCCTCGTTGAGGGGAGGGCGGTCGCGGAGCGACCGGGAGGGGAGATGGTATCGGGGAGAAAGACTCCCCTCCCGGCGGCTTCGCCGCCGACCTCCCCTCAACGAGGGGAGGTGTTCAGAGGGGCACCCGGCTCAACGATAATGGCTCCCAACATGCAAACGCTGAACACCCTCCGCTGGTCCACCTGGCTCGGCTGGCAGGTCGAATCCAACTGGGCCGACGTGCGGCTGTTCCTGCTGTACCTGGTCGTCAAACCGGTGAGCGGGTCGATGATGCTGGTGTGCATGGTGTACGCGGCGAACGCCGGGTTCCCCGGCCGCGTGCCGGCCGAGTTCCTCCCGTACATCTACATCTCGAACGCCTGTTATGGCCTCGTCGGCGCGGTCATGTTCGGCATGAGTTCCGTGGTCATCAGCGACCGCGAGAACTACCGCATGTTGAAGTACATCTTCATCAGTCCCGGCCAGTTCCAGGCGTACTTCGTCGGTCGCGGGCTGGCGAAGGCGATGGAAGGGGTCGTCGGCGCGGCCATCACGATCACCGTCGGGCTGATGATCCCGGACATCCGCCGGGCCTTTCAAGGTGACGGCGTCGATGTCGTTTGGCTGCTCACGTTCCTGCTGATCGGCGGCGTGATGTTATGGGCCGGCGGCATGATCCTGGCGGCGGCGATGCTGAACATGTCGCGGAGCGGCATGTTCCTGTCCGAGGGCATCGCCGGGCTGGTGTACTTTCTCAGCGGGGTGGTGTTCCCCGTCACCGTGCTACCGAAGGCGTTGCAGGCGGTCGGCATGAGCCTGCCGACGACGTACTGGCTGGAGGGGATGCGGCGGGCGCTGACCGGCCTACCCCCGGACGGGTCGCCGCTCGCGCGGTCGCCTCTGACAGCCTGGTCAAACGGCGAGTTGGCCGCCGCCCTGCTGGTCTCGACGGCCGTACTCGTGGTGGTGTCGCAGGCGTTCTACCGTTACAGCGTGCGGCGGGCGTGGAAGCGCGGGAAGATCGAAGAGACGACGGGATTGTGAGCCACTGGCATCGTGAGGGGAGATGGCCGCCAAACAAGCAGGTGTCGGCATACCAGTCAGGCGAGGAACGCCTTCGCTATCGCCGAGTACTCGGCGGTGACATTCGTCGCCGTATTCACTCCTTCCCGAGCACCAGGTCCACCACCCAGCAGCCGCGGACGTGGGTGCCCGGTTCGCGGCAGTGGGCGAGGATGTCGGACTGTTCGTACCCGGCGTCTTGCAGCGCGTCGGCCACTCTTGTTCGTCCATCACGCGCCCTCCGCGAAGCGACGCTCCCGTTGGT